>JAJSZS010000013.1 GCA_030262725.1 Candidatus Desulfofervidus auxilii
CTGGGATATGCTTATTAATAATGACATCCCTCCTCCCCATTCTTTAACTCTACTCTTTTTAACCCCATTGCGACTTAAAGAAAAAGGAGACCTGGTTGTCAATCTTAACTTTCCCATATTTATTGCCCGTTTAATAGAACGTATAGATGTTCTTTCTTACTTCTACTGCAATGGTCCTCCACCTGAAGAAAATCAAGCATTACTTAAAGAAGCTCAAGGTATAAAAGTAAAAGCAAAAAGTCTGCGCTGGTATGATTGGGAACGTTACTCTAGCAGACAGAACACCCGCATGAAACTTGGTGGCCTAATCGGTACCATTACCTTTTCTGGCAATCTCACTCCTTTTATGCCTTATCTATTACTTGGTCAATACATCCATGTTGGTCAGGGCACTACATTTGGCTTGGGAAGGTATGAGATAATTGAGAGGGAATAAATTATGGAATTTAAGTTAAAAACCTTAACACCAATATGGACAGGTGGAGTAGAAGGCAAGTGCGATCGGCTTCATGAAACAGGCATCATTGGTAGCTTAAGGTGGTGGTATGAGGCATTGGTAAGAGGGCTTGGTGGGTATGCTTGTGATCCGACTAGCGATGAGCGATGTCAATTGAATCAAGAGAAATTTTATAAAGCAATTAAAAGAGGAAAAACAGTTCAAGAAGCCCTAGATGAACAAATCTGTCCTGCTTGTCAGTTATTTGGATGTACAGGGTGGGGGAGGAAGTTTAGATTTAGAATACAAGCTCCCGATGGTAAGCCAATACCAGGTAGATTAGAAAAAGATACAAATTTTAATCTAATTTTCATCGAAAAAAAGAAATTTACTCCATTAGAAAAATTGCTATTAAAAAAGACTATTAAACTTATTGTTGAATATGGTGCTTTAGGTGCAAAAATAGCCTTAAAACCATCAGAAATTTCAAATAAAAATTTACCAAGTTATTCTAAAAGAAATCATTTAGATTACGGAATTATTACCTATCAAGATGGATATAAAATAGATAAAACAGAAGATATTGTTTTAAAAAAGCCTTCTGATAAGGAAAATCAGCTTGATTGGCCTAATTTAAAATACTTCTGGTTTATTCCTGGAGCTTATTTAAACCGTTTGCAAATTAATCAGCTAGTTAACAGAGACAATAAAGGATATTATCAAAGACCTTCTAAATTCCAAATATCTCTTGGAGGTTGCATTAAAGAAGAAAAATGCTGTCCTGAAGGAATAGAAAGGATGAGTAAAAAAATTTTCTCTTTTCATGGTAAAGGTTCTTGTGACCCTCAAAAAACTAAGCGGTGTTTCGGTTATGTAAGAAGCCAAGAAGAACTTGAAAAAATAAAAAAATTAATTCAGGCTCAATTAGGGGAAAAGATAAAAATTTTAACTTGGGAGAATATCAAAAATGTTTTGTGAATTTTACTTTCAAATTTTATTGGAAGAGAAACAAAGTATCAAACAGATAGAAGAACTAAAAATAAGATTAGAAGAGATTAAAAAAGATAAAAGTGATTCTACTAAAGAAGAAAAGAAGAAAATAGAAAATGAATTAAACCGAATATACGACAACCTTTGCCAAAAACAACCTGCTTTATTCTATCAATATATGAAAGTACATGGAAAAGACGCTGAAAGTCTTAAAACTTCATGGATAAAAAATTTAAAGAATCAAAAAGAAAAATTTAAAAAATTAGAAAGAAATTTTAAAGAACTTTTTGATAAAATCATTCCAAAAATTGATAAAAATTACATTTCTATTTTACCTAAATATAGTTTTGCTATCCAATTTAAATTCAAGTTGGCTAAACCATATATTAGTAAAGATGACAGGGAATTTTATATCCTTGATAATCCAATAAAAAAGGAGTGGGTATTTAAGATACCTATGGTCTCTCCTAGTACTTGGAAAGGGAATTTGCGCTGGACTATACGTAAGATTAAAGGATTAACAGATGAGCCATTTAAATCAGATGATGAGCAAATAATTCGTCTTTTTGGTAATGAAAAAGAAGAAACAGAAGCTTTTAATCAAGGCTATTTAGTATTTTATCCTACTTTTTTCTTTGATATTGATGTAGAAGTAATCAATCCCCACGATAGAAGAACAAAGGCAGGGAAAAGACCTATTTTTATTGAGGCAGTCCCTAAAAATACAGAAGGGACTTTTACTTTAGTGTATGTATCTTTGGAAAATGATCTAAATAAAGCAAAGGATTTTGCTAAAGAAGATTTAGAGATAGTAATTAATGGTATAAAGGAAATGATGTTTAAATATGGATTTTCAGCCAAAAAGAGCAGTGGGTATGGAATAATTAAAGATGAGTTAAATTCTTGCCAGCTTATTATGAATGGAGTCTCTTTATCTTTTGATGAAATAGAATCTACAAAATTTGAATTCTTTAAAGAGAGAAAAGACTTGATAGTTAAAGAATTGAAGAAGAATTAATGAATTTTGGAGAAATTGAAAAACATCGCAATTTTATCTTTTTTATGGAATTATTAGCATTTTTGCATGATATAGGGAAGTATTATGAGGAAGTGAAAGCAATTAATAAGAAAGGACATCAATATAAAACATATTCTCCTAATTATCACATCCCAATAGGAGCGTTTATCCTAAATCTTAAAAAATTAAGAAATAAGCAATTAATTCAAAAAGATAGATTATTAAACGCAAAGGGAAAATATGTTGTACTTATAGATACTTTGAAGTCATTTCAAATATTTTCAGATGTGTTTAATAAGAAATTTCTTTCACTTTTAAGCATTCCTTTCATATGGCAGAGCCTATTAGACATATCTATTGGTGAATTTGCTATGTACCATCATGAAAACAAAAAAATTTATAAATTTCTTGTAGCTGAAAATAATATTGAAAAATTGCTTTCAAAGGCTGATTACTTGGATTCTGCTGAAGATAGAGAAGGAAGTCAAAAGGTTACAAGATATAGAGCGAAGCTTCACACTCCATTTGGCTTGTTAGAAAACACACAATATGAGCTTAAAGAACAACAAAATATTCTAAATAAAATAGCCCAATGCATTCAAAATAAAAATTTTGAAAAATGTTTTTATCTTGCTCGTAAACTTAAAGGCATTTGGTCAAATGCCCCAGCCGATACAAGACCACCTTTTAATGATACTACCCTTTGGAATCATGCCTATATGGTTTCATCCATATTCAAAGCCACAGTAGCATATACATTATTGAAAAATAAGCTTATAAAACCAGAAGAAATTGCTGATAATTTAGCTATCCTTTCTGTTCAATCTCCTAATAGGGATTTTTTAACTGCGGTAAATCGTCTTCCAGATTATAATGGTCGTTGGGAAGTTTTTAAAGAAATAAGAAATGAAATTCGCAAATTAATTGAATTTAACATACCTCTTGGGAATCTTGTTTATGAAGATATTAATGGTCAATATTTTTTGATCCCAAGTCTTTCTGATGAAGAAATTGAAAAACTTTTAAACAAAATTACTGAAATTTACCAAGAAAAGACTAAAGGTCTTTTGCTCCCACGCATAAAAATAGAAAAATGTAAAATTAAAGGAAAAATACTTCAAATTGGCAAAACAATAATTGAGCTCAAAAAAGAATATGAGTCAAATATTGAGGGGATGATAAGTTGTTATCATTTTGATGAGGGATTTATAAAACCTAATTGGATTGAAGAGTGGAAAGAAGAAAAAGAAATCTGTCAAGTCTGCTTTAAAATGCCTGCTGAAAAAGAACATGTTATTTATCATGATAAGATTTGTAAATGGTGCCAAGAAAGAAGGAAATCAAAAGCTAAAGAAGATGAAGTTAAATTTATAGATGAAGTTATGGACGAAAATCAATGTTTTGCCTTATTGGTTGGACAAGTAGGATTATTGGATCAATGGCTAAATGGCGACTATATTTATACTACCTTTGTTAATAAAGAAACAAATCTTAAAAAGCCAGCTTCTCCTTCAAGAATGATGCGCATTTATGAAGAGATAGATAATTTTGATAAAAAAATTATTAAAGAATTAAAAAAAGAAAAGGAATTTAAAATAAAACGCCTAATATTTTGCGTAAAATATTCAGGAATTTCAAAAACAAAAGAAGACCTAAAATATAAAATTTATCGCCATAGATTTAATAAAAATTTCCTTGAAAATTGCATTAAAGAATATTTTATAAAAGAAAAAGGAAAATTTTCTAACTTAAATAAAAAAACTCAAAAAATTATCAATATCATCACATATCAAGGAAGACATCCATATTTAGACCTTTTTATAAAAGATGATACAGCAGAAACTGTAGCAGCCTATCCTGATATTACTATAGAAATAATAAAATCATATTTAGAAAAATATCATGACCATATTGAATTTGAATGTAAAACAGATGGAGAATCTTTAAAGATAAAAATAACTTCTTTAAATAATTTTAATTTCAAAGAAGTCTCTAAAATTAAATCCATATATTCTTTTTCTGGTGAATTTATGTATCTTGTCCCAGGAAACAGAGTCTTAAAAGTAGCAAATAAATTAAGAAAAGAGTTTAATGAAAGGTATTATAAAGTTCAAGGAAGATTGTGTTTAAATTTAGGGATAGTTTATGCTGACCATAAGTATCCACTTTATATGGTCTTAGATGCAGGGAAAAGGATGCTAAAGGAATTTCAAGTAGCAAATAATCTTATAACAGAAAAAGAATTTACTATAACAAATGATATAAAAGCCTATGGAATAAGAGCACTGTGTAAGAAAGAAAATAATACAATTGCATTAAGTTTTAAAGAAGATGTCTTTGAAAAAGAAAATCAAATTATCTCTATTGATTCTAGACTTCGCAAATTAAAAGTCAGAAAAGATAAGGAAATAGATGACAAATTTTATCCATATTTTTTAAGAAAAGTTAATGGACAGATAAAACCTATTCATATTGATGAGCTTCCTTTATGTTGTGAAATCATCTTTGCTCCAGGTATCTTTGATTTTGAATATCTAAATTCTTCAAAAATAAGGATAAATTTGACTTTAAAGAAAAAGAATAATAAATGGCAAAAAAGAGGTAGTTTATTCCCACTTATTTATACCAGACCTTATCGAATCCAAAAAATAGAAGAATTAATAAGTGCTGCAAAGTCATTTAAAAAAGAAAAACCTACTATAACTGCCTTAGAAAATTTTAGAGAAATTCTAGCAAGTGAAATTTATCGTTTATTTAAAGATAAAAAAGACTTTCCCACAAATGAAGACAAAGAGCTAATAGAAAAATTAGCACATACTTTAGTCAAAAATATGGAAGGACTAAAAAAGGAGAATACTTTAGATACTCTTTTATGTTTTAGTAAAAACCTAGAAATATTCGATTTATTAGAGCTTGAACTCTTTTTAGATGCCTTTAATTTTTTAGAGGAGGAAAAAGATGATTTCAATTAAATACCTTGCAATAGCCCTTGACCCTATCCATATTGGTACAGGAGGTTATCGTTTAGGAAGGGTCGATAATACTGTTATTAGAGACTTTGATAATGTGCCAAAGATTCCAGGGACAGCCCTTACAGGTGCGATACGCTCTTATGCAGCTATGCAGTTTCCCAATAAAAGGGGATGTGCTGGTAAGGATGAGCCTAAAGATGAAAGACTCAGACAATGTGGGGAACCTAACTGTCCAATCTGTGTCACCTTTGGCTTTAGTAAAGATACTGAGGCAAGGATAAGCATGGTTTCCTTTTCTGATGCAAGGATTCTATTTTTCCCTGTCTCTACCATGATAGGACCAGTTTGGGTAACAAGCCCAATAAGATTAAATGAATTTCTTAAAAAAGAAGAATATACTGATGATGGAAAAATAAGAGCAGTAAATGATCTTAAACTGTCTGATAAAAGGATAAATCTTGGCTGGGTTTTATTTAAAGTTGATGAATGTCTAACCCTTTCACATACTAAATTTGATCCCATCCCATCTATTATTAAAAACAATGTTGTTTGTGTCCCAAACAATATATTTCCTTTAATTGTAAATGCCAATTTAGAGGTAAGGACATCTGTCTCTATTGACCCATTTACAGGGGCTGCCTTAGAAGGTGCGCTTTTCACTTACGAAGCAATACCTAGAACTACTATATTTTGGTTTGAAGCAGTTTATCAGGATTATAATATGTTTAATAACGCCAGCAATTACATCCAAGAAGTTAAAAAGAAATTTTCAGATATTACTGATAATGCAATAGAAGCGGCAAAGGCTGTAGTTAAAGCAGGGACAGATTATTTTAAAATTCTAGGCATTGGAGGAATGAATACAAGAGGATTTGGAAGATTAGAAATTATAGGAGATTTTCAGGAGGAAACTTTATGTTAAATTTTAAAAATTTAGAAAGAGATTGTGCAGACTTTGGTTTTTCTTTAACTGATGAAGCAAAAAATTTAGTAAAAGAATTAAAAAAATCTGATAAAAGCAAAATTGTAAACACCATTACAAAGGCTATAGGTGTTTTAAGTGCAGATGGGCCATTTGCCTATATAATCTGGCTTGAATATAAAGGTTCTTTAAAGTCTAAACCCGAAGATCTTGAAGAAAAAGTAGCAAAAATAATCCATCAAAAAAGCTTTGAACTTTTAAAAAAAGAAGAATTTATTAAAAATTCAGATAATTATAAAGAATTAAGAGAGATTTTTACTGGTAAAAATGAAAATCCTGGTATTTGTCATAATATTTATCAAATGTTTCTTGTAAAAGGCATATTAGAAAAGATGCTTACTTACGCCCTTTATAGTGCTAGGGCCTTGGAAGTTAAAGAAACTAAAGAGAAAGAAGAATGAATGTTTATCGCATAAGGTATAAAGCAATTTCACCTATTCATATAGGCTTTGGGAAAAGATTAGGTATTATTAATCAGACCCGTTATTTTATTCCAGCTACAAATATTTGGGGAGCAATTAGTGCAAATCTAGCACAAAGGAATATGGAAATAATAAAGGATTATTCTTTGATAAATTACCAAGAAGCTCAAAAATTTATAGAAAAAAATTTTTTTATTACAAATTTTTATCCAGTAATTGAGAATCAAGTCTGTTTACCCAAATTTAAAAAAGAAGGTTTTTATTATGGTCAATATCCTAAATATGAATTTGAATCCCTTATCTTAGACTCCTATACCTCTACCGCCTTACAGATGAAAACAGCCGAAGAAGGTTCATTGCATGAGATAGAATTCTTAAAAAACAAGGTCAAAGGTAAAGACCTAGAATTTGAAGGTTATATTGGTATAAAAAATGATAAAATAAAAGAAGAACACGGAAATGTTAAAATTTTATATAATAAAAATCTATTTTTTCTTAAAGAAATAATCAAAAACATTTCAGTAGGTGGGGAAAGAAAATATGGTTTTGGAAGACTTAGTCTATCTTCTCAATACCCTCAACAAGTAGGAGATATTTGGAAATTCCAAATAGAAGAAGATAAAATTATTATTGGTGAAAACAAAACCACTCCTTTTTATATCAATATTATTAATAATTTTAACAAAAAATTTATAGGGGATATTGAACCTATTGTAGGCAGATTATGGATAGATGATGCCCTTTCTGGTAGAGTAGGAAGTGGTCAAAAGGTTGGTAAATATGGTCTTTGTATCGTTCCTGGTTCGCTAGTTTTAGAAGAGATAAAGATTAAGCTGAACGCATTTGGAATTGGTTTCATAATCGATTAATTAATGAGAAATAAAAGGTCATTTATTTTAGGAGCAGAAGCCTCAATTGCTCATACTAAAGGTCTATTCCCATCTATTACTGATTTTTTCATTAAGGGGAATAATTCCAAAAGAACTAATTGAGCTTTATGAATACTTTGAAGATTACTTAGCTAAAAAAGATCTATTTTCCAAATATAATGGCAAGAAAGAAGAAGTGCTAAAAAGGTTTTAAGTTTATGTTTATTGTCTGTAAATGGCAAAACAGTTAATATTATAACACACTTGCAGTTTCTTGTAGAACAAACAAGAATTTTGGTGGAAAACACCTTGAAATTCTTTTTAAAAAGTGTTAGAAAAAAATTGATGGTGGGTGTAGCTCAAGGGTAGAGCACTGGGCTGTGGCCCCAGGCGTTGCGGGTTCGAGCCCCGTCACCCACCCCATTCTTGACAATTTTTAATAAAAGGATTAAAAATTAATAGGCGCGGGGTGGAGCAGTTTGGTAGCTCGTCGGGCTCATAACCCGAAGGTCGTGGGTTCAAATCCCACCCCCGCTACCAAAAATAATTTTGATTCCTGTTAAATTTAAACGTATTTTTTTAATTTTTCTTTTATGGCCTAATGTTGTATTATCTAATGAAGCTTCTTTAAAAGCTGCAGATTTTGTTCGACATATAAAAAAGCTTTATTCTGAATTAGGTTTTTCAGAAAGATTATTATCTCTTAGGGCTTTTAGATGTTCAATCACTGCTTATTATATTGCCTTAAGTGAAAAGCATATTAAAAAACCATATATCTTGACAATTATTGATTATACAAAACCTTCTACTAAAGAAAGACTTTTTGTAATTGATCTTAAAAAAAGAAAAATCCTTTTTAAAGAACTTGTAGCACATGGCAAAATGTCTGGTAATAAATATGCTAGATATTTTTCAAACAAGCCAGGCTCTTTAAAAAGCTCTATTGGATTATACATTACTTTAAACCCATATATAGGAAAACATGGTTATTCGCTGAGATTAAGAGGTTTGGAAAAAGGATTTAATGATAATGCTGAAAGAAGAAACATTGTTATGCATGGTGCATGGTATGTGAATAGAAAGATGGCAAAATATCTCAATTGGATTGGTAGAAGTTGGGGATGTCCTGCAGTTTCTTTACAGAGCGCTAAAAAGATTATTGATATAATTAAAGGGGGAACAGCTTTATATATTTATTATCCTTTAAAAAATTATTTTCAAAAATCTCAATATTTAAATTTGCAAAAAGCAGCCATAATATTTAACAAAAAATTATTTAAAATAGCAGATTTAAAAAAGTCATCCTATTGATTTGATTTCTTCATATAATTCCTGGAGTGCTTGAATATAATCAAATTGTCCTTTTTCAATTGCATCCATTTTTTCCTCAAGTATTTTTGTTCTCTCTTCAGAAACAAAATTTTGATAACTTGAAAAAAGATAAGAAAATACTTTTGTACCAAGGGATGTTGGAATAATTTTTCCACCTTTTTCAAAGATGTAATTTCTTAAAAACAATTTATTAAGAATAGTAGCATAAGTTGAAGGTCTCCCAATGCCTTTTTCCTTCATCATATGAATTATATCTGATTGGGCTAAAAGAGAAGCTGATGGTATTTTTTTAAGCTCAGCTTTTACTTTAAATTTTCCTATAGGCAATTCTTTTTTGATATAAACAGATTTGTAAAGTTGATAAGCTCTTCCTTCAGCCTTAATTATTCTTTCATCTTCAATACTTTTTCCATCAAAAATAATTTTGTATTTTTTAATTATCACTTCATATGGTTGACATTCTGATGCCATAAATCTTCGAAAAATAAGATCATAAAGCATAAAATGTCTCCATTTAAATCCTTCAACTTGTAAAACGCCCTCTTGTATCAATCTGTGTAATGTGTCTCGATCAATGGGTCTTGTAGGCCTAATACACTCATGAGCTCCTTCCATAAACCATTCCTTTTGGGCAAAATCTTCTTTAAGATACTCTTTTGCTATCTTTAAACCTACATCACTGACACGGGTGGAATCAGTTCGATGATAAGTAATCATACCATTCTCAAAAAGATCTTGAGCAATTTGCATTGTTTCTTGCACAGAAAGTTTAAGTATTTGATTTGCGTCTTTTAATAAAATATCAGTTGTATATGGTGGAAGCGGATTCTTTTTTTCTCTTCTTTCTTCAATAAATAAAATTTCAACTTCAAATTCTTCTTTATCATATTCAAGCGTAAGATCCATTTCTTTTATTATTGCAACTGTTTTCTTTTTTCTACTTTCTTTAAATCTGTTAATTATCCAACCAAGCACAGGTGTTTGAGCCCTACCAGCAGAAAGGTTTTTATTATTAAATATTTTCCACAATCTTTGACTTAATCCAAAACCTATCCATCGATCCTCAATTCTCCTAACAATTTGAGCTTTTACTAGATTTTCATCAATATCCCTTAAATTATCAAGTGATTCCATAACTGCTCTTCTTGTTACTTCATGAAATTCAGCCCTTTTAACCACCCCACATCCAGAAAGAAGATTTTTAATATCCCAAGCAATTTTTTCTCCTTCAGCATCCGGATCAGTACCTATAATTACTCTTTCTGTATCATGGGCAAGTTTTCTTAATGCAGATATTCTTTTTTTTGAATCATCAATATCCTGACTACCACATTTTGGACAATTTTTTCTTTCTTCTGTAAATTGATATCCACAACTTTTACATCTTTTTATTGAAGCATATATTGGGATAAATTCATTATTAACTTCAATCCCATAAAAACCTCTATTTGTTATTAAATCAGTTATATGACCAATGCTTGCACTTATAAGCAAAACAAATTTTTCCATTGGAATTTCATAAACTACAGTACCATTAAGAAGTTTAATGCTTGGTTTTCCGAAAAATCTTGAAATTTGTTTTGCTTTTGTTGGACTCTCAACAATAAAAAGAGTTGGTCTTATTAACTCAAATTCCTTTCTTCGTTTAAATCTTTTACGGGTTTCATCTAATTCTTTTTTAATAAAATCAAAATCAATTTCTTCAAGTTTTTTAAACTCAAGTTCATAAAATTTGGCTCTTTCAAGAAAAGCTGATAAAATTTCAGTGTCTTCTTCAAAGATAAAACTTATTCCTTTTGTAACTCCACCAGAAAATAACCTTGAAGTCCTGCCTGAACCTTGAATATAAGTTCTAATATCAGGAAATATTATCTCTCCCTTTTTAATAACAACATCTTTACTTGCTTTTTCTCCTTTTTCTATAAGTACTTTTATGGTCTCTCTCAATTGTTCAATAATGTCCTTTTTACCTTCAAGATTATTTAAGTATGGCAAATATTTTTCTATTTCTGGGTAATTACGATAAATTAAAGCAAGAATTCTAAGAATATTAGGAGAGGTATTTTCAATATCTTCAATTTTAAGTTTTAAAACAGGACAACCGTAAAAAACTGCAAATCTAATTTTTTCAGGTAAATCAAGCCCTCTAATAAGAGCACCGTAGTAATAAGCAGTTCCAACAAGATAATCTAATTCACATTTTTCAAATTTTTCAAAATCTTCATTTTTCCCGGCTATTACTATTCCAATTTTAAAGTTATTTTTAAGAAAATTATAAATATCTTCCGCTTCTTTTGCACTTTTTGTATATATTATTCCACCACTTCCAAGTTTTTTAAGAATTTGGCTTAGTATAGTTAAATTTTTTTTATTTACTACAATATCTTCTATATTTCTAACAGTAAGGTTTGAAGAGCCAATATCAAAATTTAAAAGCTTTCTAAAAAGCTCGGCTTTTTTTCCTTTTTTTGCGGTTGCTGTAGAAACCATTAAACAACCTTTAGCTTCTCCCTTCCATTTCTTATCCCAATAAAATCCAACAAGATGAAGGATTCTTTCGATATTTTTAGATGCTTTTAAAATAGCATCAACATCATCAATAAATATAAAATCAAAAATTATGTCTTTAAATACTTCAAAATGTCTTGATAAAAATTGAGTAGTTGTAATTAAAATATTGTAATTTTGAATATTTTCAAAAAATTTTTCTCTTTCTTCTTTCTTTAAATTACTATGATAATATCCAATAGAAATTCCTTTAATTTTTATCTTTTGAATAAATTTTTGAATATTTTCAACACTTTGTTTTACTAAAATTGAAGTGGGGAATAAAAGATAACATTTTTTTCCCTTAGAAGAAAGATAAAGTGAGATAACAATTCCAAAGGATGTTTTTCCAATCCCTGTTGGAGCTGTAGCAGCAAAACTCTCTCCTCGTAATAATCTTTTTGCCCAGAGTTTTTGAATTGCTCTTGGTTCTCCTATACATTTTTTAAAAAAAGAAAGAAAATCCTTCACAACTTTGTCTTCTTTAAATTCACAAAGGGGACTAAAAACATTTTCACAATTTGAACATACAATTTCTTCACTTGTTAAGTCCTTACCACAAATAGGACAAAGATTTGCGTAAATAACATTCATTTTAATAACTTTATAATTATAAAATTAAAAAAAGTCAAAAAAATATTTTTCTTGATTTCATTTTAACATACCCTTATAATTTCCAAATATGGAAGAAATTATTGGTACAGAAATCAATCCATATAAAATAAAAAAAGCTGATATTATTATAAGCATTCCTTCTCTTAATGAAGCTGAGACTATTGCTATTCCTGTAAAACAAGCTGCTGAAGGATTAAAACAATATTTTTCGAACTATTCCTCGGTTATTATAAATTGTGATGCCAATTCTACAGATGGCACTAAAGAAGTGTTTTTAAATACACCCACAGGTGATATTCCAAAAATTTATCTTTCCACACCTTTGAATGTTACTGGGAAAGGAAATGCCTTGCGAATGCTGTTTTATAAAGCATGTGAAATGGAAGCAAAAGCAATTGTCACTTTAGATGCAAATTTAACAAGTGTTACACCTAAATGGATCCGAAATCTTTGTCAACCATTATTTGAAAATTTTGGTTTTGTTTCGCCTCTTTATGTACGTCACAAATATGACAATATGATTGCTAATATCATTGCCTATCCCCTTTCACGAGCTCTTTATGGTCGCCGCATACGACAACCTGTAGGTGGTGATTTTGGATTTTCAGGTAGATTGGCCAAAGTCTATGCTCAGACCGATTATTGGAATGAGATGGTTGGACAATTTGGAATAGATATTTGGATGGTAACTATTGCTGTTAATACAGGCACCACTATTTGTCAATCCTTTATGGGACGTCCGAAAATACACCACGTTCAAACTCCACCACGAGATCCAGCTTTAATATTTTCTCAAATAATGATTACTATCTTTGACCTTATGGAAATATTTGCTGAAAATTGGAAAAAAGTAAAATGGAGCAAACCTACTGCTATCTTTGGTTTTGGTCTAGGAGAAATAGAACTTCCCCCACCAGTAAATGTTGATCAAGAAATTCTTTATCAAAGATTTTTAAAAGGATTTGAAGAGTATAACAAAATTTGGGAAAAATTTTTGAATCAGTCTCATTTAAATAAATTATGGGAAATCAAAACATTAAATTTTGAATTTTTTGATTTTCCAACAGAACTTTGGGCAAAAATTCTTTATGATTTTGCTGTTGGCTATAAAAAAACAAGAGATAGAAAAATTCTTATTGAATCTCTTATTCCTTTATATTTTGGGAAAATGCTTTCTTATGTAAAGAAAACACAACGTATGTCTATTCAGGAAGCAGAAGAATTCACAGAATATGAGTGTGAGATATTTGAGAAAACTAAACAATATCTTTTGGAAAAATGGGATACTTGACAATAATCACTTAGATGGTTAAAAAAATTTAGCACTCTTCTTAAGAGAGTGCTAAAATGGTGAGTTTAATATTATCTGAACGAGCAAAACAGGTTTTAGGCGCAGTAGTAAATATGTATATTCAAACAGGTGAACCTGTAGGTTCACGTGTGATTTGGAAACGATATCGTTTGCCTATGAGTCCAGCTACTATTAGAAACATTATGGCTGATTTAGAAGAAATGGGGTTATTTTATCAGCCATATACCTCTGCTGGTAGAGTACCTACAGAAAAAGGATGGAGATTTTATATTGATACTCTTTTAGAAAAAAGACCACTTTCTCAGGAATGTAGATTAAAAATCAGACAAAGTTTACAAGAGGCAACCTATGATTTAGAAAAGGTATTAACTGAAAGTTCTCGACTTCTTTCTTCCTATTCTCAACAAACAGGGATAGTAGCAGCACCTAAATTTTCTCGCATTATTTTAAAATATATTGAATTTGTAAAATTAAATGAAAATGCTATCCTTGCTATTATTGTTGGTGCAACAGGGGTGGTCTATCATAGAATCATTTCTGCACCTTCATCTATACGTCAACAAGATTTAGACCGATTTGCTAATTATCTTAACACTTTTTATGCTGGTTTGACTTTAGGGGAAGCAAGAGCAAAGTTAATTGAAGAAATGAAAAAAGACAAAGAAAAATTTGATGTTATTTGGAAAAGAGTTATTCAATTGAGTCAAAGAGTTCTTCAGCCAGAAAAGGAAAAGATTTATATTGAAGGAACTGCTAATATACTTAAATATCCTGAATTTACTGATGTAGAAGTTATGAAAACACTGTTAGCTGCATTTGAAGAAAAAAGTCTTATTGCTCGTTTACTTGAACGTGTTATGCAAGGCGCTAAATTGCAAGTTTTTGTTGGCTCTGAGATTGCAAGCAAAGAATTAAAAGATTGTAGCATAGTTGCTTCACCTTATTGGAGTGGAGAAACTGTTATGGGAACAGTTGCAGTTATTGGACCTATGCGTATGGATTATAGTATTGTTATTCCACTTGTTGAATATATGGCTCAAGTTTTAAGTGAAGTATTAGCACAAACTCAATAAAGAGGGATAACTATGAGTGAGGAAGAAAAAAAAGAAAAAGAACAGAAAGTAGAAGAAATTGATAAAATAAAAAAAGAATTAGAAGATAAAACAAAAGAAGCTGCTAAATATCGTGAGGAATGGCTTAGGGCATTAGCAGAGCTTGATAATTTCCGTAAGCGTGCGGAAAAAGAACGTTCAGATTATTTTAAGTTTGCTAATGAACAATTAATTAAAGAAATATTGCCTATTTTAGATAACTTGGAAAGAGCTGTAAACCATGGACAGTCTTCTAATGATTTAAAAGGACTTTTAGAAGGAGTAAAGCTTACTTTAAAAATGCTTAATCAATGTCTCGAAAAATTTGGTGTAAAACCTATAGAAGCAAAAGGGCAAAAATTTGATCCAAACTTTCATGAGGTTATTCGAGTAGAAGAAAAAGAGGATGTAGAAGAAGGTTCAATTATAGAAGTATATCAAAAAGGTTATCTTTTACATGATAGATTATTGCGCCCAGCGCTAGTAGTGGTAGCTAAAGGCAAAACTCAATGAGGATTTTCCCTAAAATAATCTTATTTTTCCTTGTTTTCTCATTTGGTTTTGATTTTTTTAATTTTAGAACAAAGTATCATTTAGCCTGTCTTTTACCTTTAAATGGTGAAAAAAAAATTATTGCTCAGGATACTTTAAAAGGGCTTTTGCTTGGTTTGGAAATATTTAAAAAGGATTCTAATTTTATTTTATCAATTTATGATACTGAAGGAAACCCAATGGCAGTTACACAAGCTTTGGAAAAAATAGCAAAAGATGACTATGAAATGGTTATAGCGCTTTTAGGGAAAAAAACAACCCTACCAGCAGTTATTAAAGCAAGAACATTGGGAATTCCGCTTATTATACTTTCAAGTGAGGAAAATCTCCCTTTAGGTGATGGTATATATCGTGATTTCATTACTCCTAAAATTCAAATAGAAAATCTTTTAAATTTTGTTATGGCTGAACTTGGTCTTTCAACTTTTGTTATATTCTGCCCAAAAGATACCTATGGACAGAAATTTTCAAGATTATTTAAAGAGGAAGTAGAAAAAAAAGGTGGAGAAATAAAGGCAATAATAACATATTTGCCTGGGACAACCGACTTTGGTCCTCAAATAAAAAAATTGATTGGGAAGGAAATAGCTGAAGCAAAACCAGAAACTTTATTAGAAAAACCACCAAAACTTCCCTTTGAAGCGGTTTTTATTCCTGATATTTATTTAAATTCAGCTTTTATTATTTCACAATTTGCCTATTATAATGTTAGAGATTTAATATTTTTGGGTACTACCCTTTGGGGACATCCAAAATTTGCTCAAATGATAAAGGGAAATTGTCAAGCTGCTTATTTTCCTACTGGTTTTACCTTACAAGCTAGACAACCATGGGTACAAGAGTTTATCGCTGAATTTAGAAAAACATATAAAATTTTTCCTAATTATCTCTCTGCTCAAGGCTATGAAGTTGGAAGGATTTTGGTTTATTTAAAAAGTCTTAAAAATTTACATCTTGAAAACGCTTATGAAGCAATTCAAAATTTTCCTGGAGTTACAGGTCTAACAAGTTTTCTTTCTAATGGGGAAGTAAAGAAAAAAATTTATATTATGGAGATTAGCAATGGCATCGTTAACCTCGTCTATTAAAACAGGTATTGTTAAAGATAAACGTTATTTTGACCATAATCCAGGTATATGGCATCCAGAATCACCTCAAAGATTAAAAAGTATTTATACTCATTTAGAGAAAAGCGAAATTAAAAACCTTTTTGAAGAAATTACACCTCGTTTTGCTCTAAAAGAAGAAATTGCTTTAATTCATGCTCCAGAATATATAGATTTTATTGCTGGCACTGCTGGAAAAGAAACTACTCTTGATCCAGACACAATAACCTCACCTCAATCTTATGAAATAGCACGTCTAGCAGTAGGAGGAGGATTGAGCTTAATAGAAGCTATATATGAAGGGAAAATCCATAATGGATTTGCATTAATAAGACCACCTGGACATCATGCAGAAAGAAGAAGGGCAATGGGATTTTGTCTTTTTAATAATATTGCTATTACTGCTGCTTATGCTTTGAAAAATAATTTAGTACAAAAAATTTTAATTGTAGATTGGGATGTTCATCATGGAAACGGCACACAACATGCATTTTATGATTCATCAAGTGTACTTTATTTTTCTATCCATCAGTATCCTCATTATCCAATGACAGGTAGAATAGAAGAAATAGGAGAAGGTGAAGGTAAAGGATTTACAGTAAATGTACCTTTAAGTCCAGGATATGGAGATGAAGATTACATTTATTTATTTATAAACTTACTTTATCCTATTGCTCAAAAATATAAACCTCAATTAATTCTTGTTTCTGCTGGTTTTGACCCATATGTGGATGATCCATTAGGAGGTATGAAAGTATCAGTAAATGGATTTGCTGCTATGGCACAAATATTAAGAAAAATAGCAGCTGAATTATGCGAAAATCATCTTGTTTTCTTTTTAGAAGGCGGATATCATTTAGAAGGTTTGGCAAAATCTGTAGAAGCAGTAATTAAAGTCCTTTTAGGACAGGAAATAAAGTTACCTAATCTCTCTCATTATAAACCTAATCTAGAAATTACTCGTATTTTAAATCAACACCGAAGTTGGTGGAAGTTTGAATGAATTCTCTCTTGACAATAAGATAAAATTTAAGTTTCAATAATCAAAATTTTTTGGAGAAGGTCTTGATAGTTAAACCTATTTGGTGGGAAGAAGGGCAAGTATTTATTTTAGACCAGCGACTTTTACCAGAAAAAATAGTTTATTTAAAATGTACTACACCTTCCCAAGTAGCAGCAGCTATTCGCAATATGGCTATTCGTGGAGCACCAGCTATTGGTATTGCTGCAGCAATGGGCATTGCCTTGGGAGTATTTTACTTTAAGTCAAATCGCAAGATTAAAAAAAGATTTTTAACTATTTGTGAAATGATGGCAAAAACAAGACCAACGGCGCGCAATCTCTTTTGGGCAATTGAACGTATGAAATCTGTATTTAATAAATATCATAAAAGATTAGATTTAACAGCACTTAAAAAAAAGCTAGTAGAGGAAGCTCAAACTATTTTAGAAGAAGATATCTCAACTAATAAAAAGATTGGAAAATATGGAAAATCACTAATAAAACCCTATATGAAAGTACTTACTCATTGCAATGCAGGAGCATTAGCTACTGGAGGTTATGGTACAGCCTTAGGTGTAATAAGGGCAGCTTGGGAAACAGGAATTAAATTTGAAGTATTTGCAGATGAAACCCGCCCTTATTTGCAAGGAGCAAGACTCACAGCTTGGGAATTAAAGGAAGAAGGTATCCCTGTTACGGTAATTACTGATAATACAGCCGGTTATTTAATGAAGCAGGGCAGAATTGACTTAATAATAGTAGGAGCAGATAGAATTGCTGCAAATGGAGATACTGCCAATAAAATTGGTACTTATACTTTAGCTGTCTTGGCTAAACAACATCATATTCCTTTTTATGTAGCTGCACCATTTTCTACAATTGATTTAGGTATTCCTGATGGAAGTTATATTCCAATAGAAGAACGTAAGGGGAAAGAAGTAACTTATATTGGAAAAAGGTGTATCTGTCCAAAAGGTGTTAATGCCATCTATTATGCTTTTGATGTTACACCATGGGAATATATTACAGGAATAATTACAGAAAAGGGTATTTTTACTCCACCTTATGCAGAGAAATTTAAAATGGGAGGTCATGATGGTTGAGAAGGCAAATTACATCTGGATGGATGGCAAATTAATCCCTTGGGATAAAGCACAAGTTCATGTTTTGACTCATACTCTCCATTATGGTTTAGGAGTATTTGAAGGTATTCGATGTTATAAGTGTGTGGATGGACGTTCAGCTGTATTTCGTCTAAAAGACCATATACGCCGTCTATTTGATTCTGCTCATAGTATGATGATTAAAATCCCCTTTACACAAAAAGAAATTTACCAAGCTGTTATAGAAACCTTAAAGGCTAATGAACAAAATGAAGCTTATATTCGACCAATTGTTTTTATTGGAGAAGGGTCAATGGGATTATATCCAAAAAATAACCCCATTCGAGTAAGCATTATTACTTGGCAATGGGGTGCTTATTTAGGAAAAGAAGGACTTAAAGAAGGTATCCGTACAAAAGTTTCTTCATTTACTCGCCATCATGTTAATGCTATGATGACAAAAACAAAAACAGTAGGAAATTATGTTAATTCTATTTTAGCTAAAATGGAAGTAACTCAAGCAGGTTATGATGAAGCTATTATGCTTGATACAGAGGGATATGTATGTGAGGCTACTGGTGAAAATATTTTTATTATTCGAGATGGAATAATAAAAACCCCACCTTTAACTTCTGCACTTTCTGGAATTACACGCAATAGCATTATTATTTTAGCTAAAGATTTAGGATATGAAGTAAAAGAAGAACGTTTTACTAGAGATGAACTTTATATTGCAGATGAAGCTTTCTTTTGTGGTACAGCAGCTGAAATAACTCCTATTAAGGAAGTAGATGATAGACAGATTGGCACAGGAACTCCAGGACCTATAACAAAAAAATTACAATCTCTTTATTTTGAAGTAGTAAGGGGAAAGGTAGGGAAATATCATTATTGGTTAGATTTTATAGAATAATTTTTAAACTCATATCTATAGCTTTTACTGAATGAGTTAAAGCACCACAACTAATAATATCTGGATTATAAATGGCATAATCTAAAATATTTTCAAAATTAATCCCACCAGAAACTTCCAAAATAACTTTTCCCCTCAATCCTTTTTGTTCTAATTTCTCTATCGTTTTTTTCACTTCTGAAGGTGAAAAATTATCAAGCATTATTATATCTGCTCCTGCCTGTGCAGCAAAAAGGGCTTCTTCTGGCGTACATACTTCCACTTCAATTTTTTTAGTAAAACTTATTTTTTCTTTCACTTTCTTTATAGCATTAATAAGATTACCAAATAAAATAAGATGGTTATCTTTTATCAAGACTAAATCTGACAGATTAAATCGATGTGTATCACCACCTCCTATAGCCACAGCTTTTTTATCAAAATATCCCCATCCAGGAAGGGTTTTACGAGTAGCCGCAACTTTACTTCTTGAACCAATGTTTTTTATTTTTTCTTGAAGTTTGTAAGTTTGAGTGGCAATAGATGTCATACGCATAAGAATATTTAATGCTGTCCTTTCTACTATTAATATATCTCTTGCTTTTCCCTTTAAAAAAAGGATTTTTGTATTTTCTTTTATTTTTTCACCATCTTGATAAGGAGATTCTGTTTTGATACCTAAAGCAGAAAAAAGGATGATTGACTCATATAAACCAGCAAGTATTGCAGGTTCTTTTATAAGAATAAACGCCTCTGTTTGTTTTTCTGGTGGAATAAGAAGGTCAGTAGTAATATCTCCCCATGCTAAATCTGATTTAAGGAAATCTAATAATTTTTGTTTAAGAAGTGTTTCTGGTAAATACATTAACTGCTTATTTTTACCATCTTTTCTAAAGCTTCTTGCGCTTTTTCAATTATCTCTTTAGACAAAGTTACTACATACCTCTCTTCTTTTAAAGCAAGATAAACTTTCTCTAAAGTAATAGCTTTCATAGCTGTACAAATGGCTTCTGGATTGGCAGGTATAAATTCCTTTTTAGGATTTTCTTTTTTCAAACGATAAATAAGACCTATTTCTGTAGCAACAAGAAATAATTTTGCCTCTGTTTTTTGAGCAAAATGACACATTTGAGAAGTACTTCCCACAAAGTCAGCAATTTTAATCACTTCCATAGGGCATTCAGGATGTACCATTAATAAAGCTTGAGGATAATTATTTTTTAATTTTAATATGTCTTCTGCTTCAAATAACACATGTACTGGACAATAACCATTTGGAGGTACAGGAATTATCTCTTTTTTTGTCTCTCTAGCAACATAAGCAGCAAGATGACTATCTGGACCAAAAAGTATTTTAGAAGTTGATAAATTCTTCACTACCTTAACAGCATTAGCAGAAGTACAACAAATATCACAAAGAGCCTTACTTTCTCCTAAAGTATTAACATAAAGTACTACTGGCACATTAGGATATTCTTTTTGCCAAATAGCTAAATAATCAGGAGGTAACATTTGAGCCATTGGACAGAGGGCACCTCTTGTTGGAATTACTACTTTCTTTTCAGGATTGAGGATAACAGCAGATTGAGCCATAAAATCTACACCGCAAAAAACAATCATCCTAGCTTTAGTCTTTTGAGCATGACGACAGAGCTCAATACTATCGCCAATAAAATCAGCAATATCTTGAATTTCTGGTCTTTGATAATTATGAGCTAAAATAATAGCATTTTTTTGTCTTTTAAGGGAAAGAATCTCTTTTTGTAAAGATTTCATGTTCCTATTACTATTTCCTCACTAATTTTTTCTAATGTTTTAATAGCTGAAAGAGCAGCTAAATAGCTTGTTTTAGGATTATCAGGACAGGGAACGTTATCTGTTAAACATGTCAATTCCCCAAAAATCCCTTTTGCTTTAATTTCATGTTGATTTGTATGTAGATTTGGATCAACAATAATTCTTACTTTTGTTTTTATTTTCCCAAGTCCCACCAAACTTACAATTGCTGCTACATTAACATTAGCTGGAAAATATTTTACAGCCTCCTCTGCTGGCCCTTCATAAATAAGTGTTGGTGTAGAAATATCTTCAAGTTTAATTCCTTTTTCTTTTATATATGGAGCTCCTTTTAAACCTAAAGGTGGTTTTCTTGTAGTAAGAACTACTTCTTTAAGACCTGCCAAAGCTGCTGCTTTTAAAGCATCAATACCAGCTACTGCCCCTGATGGAAGATAAATATGACGTTTATATCTATAAGCCACCTTACTCAATTTTTCAAATAAATCGTTTTTTAATAAAGCTCCCACACTCATAATCATTAAATCACGATTTGCTTTTAAGATTTTTTCTGCATAAGCTACAACTGCCTCTTGAGAAGCAGCTTCAATAACCAAATCTAAATCTTCTTTCATAAAATTTAAAAAGTCTGAAGCAATAAAAGGTGATATCTTTAGACGTTTTACCAATACCTTTGCCTTTTCAATAGAAAGATCAAACACAGCTTTTAAAATATATCTTTCTGCCAGGCGTGTTTCTATCGCCTGCGCAATAACTGCCCCAATTGCTCCACATCCAATCAATCCTACTTTCAACATAATTTCAACCAAAAAGTGTTGCCATTTTAGACCTTTTCACATTATAATGCAAGCGTGAAACTTATCTTTTGGCCTACCTATCCAGACTTAGATCTTTCTTATTTTGAGAAACTCATACAAAAAAATGCTCAAGAATTAATTCTTGCTCGTAAACTAGCAGAAGAAGTAAGTATGTTTAGTGGACGTCCAGTCCTTACTTTACACAATGCTACTTTAGGTGCTCCTTCTGGCTGGGGTATTCCTGATTTTAATTTTCAATTAAAGGAAATTTATCCTTTATGGCAAAATAAGGTATGGTATTTTTTAAAACAATTTAAAGAAAAACTTAAAAAAAACACAGAAATTCTTACTCAAATTTGGCTCAAAAGAATGGTTGAAGATAAAAAATGGAATTTTTATTTAAAAAATCGGTATTTACAGGAAAAATATCGTCTTTTAAATTATTTTCCGCTATTAATAGCTATTTTAAAGACAAATAAAATTTTTCTTAAAAAAGGCAAATTAGGGCTTGTAGTACCTTTTATTGATAAATTTATTCGTTCTAGCTTAGGTGCAAAAGATATTGAGTATTTTAAATTATTTTTAAAATTCATTTTCTCTGAAGTACCTGAAACTATTGTTCTTTTCTTTGATGAAACTACCCATCCAAATGGGCCAACTCTAAAATTAGCTATAACAACCCTTAAAAAAGATATTCGATGGATAAAGGGGTTAGGGGTTTATGGGAAAGGAGAAACTGTAAACTCAGAAACTATTGTTAAATTAATCCCAAAATATCGAGTTTTTTTCATATCTTTACTTTCAGATAAAGATCGACCTTATAGTTGGTGGGAGATCAGACTTTATTATCCAAAAGGCTATCATCCTGCCTGGCGGGATGGTCTATTTCAACTTTTTAGTGGTACACAAGTTTCTTTTTTAACTCAGTCAGAAAAAAGAGAAGAAATAATAACAGATAAAGGGCCAATGTTACTTGGTATATATTTTAGATTTAGATTAAAACAACTAAGTTATACACCAATTTCTTCTGATCCATTTTGGTGTTTTTATGAAGCATTAGCTAATTTGACTTAAAATGGAACCCATAACACATCTTCTTACTGGCTATCATTTATCAAGATTTTTAAAATTTAAAATAAAATATCCTACTATAGCTGTGCTTATTGGTGCCATTTTCCCAGATATTGATCATATTGTGATTCTTTTTAAAAAAGTTTATTATTTACAATATCATCGTACTTTTACTCATTCCCTTATAACTACTCCTTTCTTTGCATTTTTGCTTGCTATAATTATAAAATTTTGGGATAAAAAAGGTAAATTTTTTACTTATTTTTCCCTTATATCAATTGGAATTTTCAGTCATCTTCTTCTTGATTTGATAGTGCCTTATGGAATCAAATTATTTTATCCTTTTGGGAGATGGTATGCTTTTAATTGGGTCTGTGTAATTGATATTCCATTGCTTATTATTCTTCTTATTTCATTTTTTATTGAAAAGTTAAATCTTTTCTCTGAAAAGAAGATTTCATTAATTGTATTACTTTTTATGATAAATTTTTTTCTTTTTCGTAGTTATCTCAATTATAAAGTAGCTAATCATTTTCACTCTATTTATCCTAAAAATATCAAAATAATGGCTTTACCTACACCTTTTAATCCATTTGAATGGAAGGTAATTGTGGAATTAGAAAAAGAATACAAATATTTCTATTTTAATTTTTTAAAAAATAAACTTTATTTTAAAAAACATTTTTTAAAAACCTCAGAAGAAATTGCTTTTTTAAAAAATTTACCACTCTCCAAGTTATTTTTAGAGTGGGCTATTTTCCCTATTGTGGATAGTTCAGAAAAAATTTTTTATTTAAAAGATCTTCGTTTTTTTCATCCAAAATATCACATCCTTACTGTTCGCATTATTTTTGATAAGAAAACAAAAGAAACATTTTTATTTAAAGCTCAATGAAGTGTTTCTGGCCCTTTAGGTGGAATTACAGATTGCCCTTTTTCTTGAGCAATTTTTAAATATTCATCTACTTCCTTCTCCATATAACGACCTAATTCATCCAATTCAGTTGTTTCTACAAATATACCTGTTAATACAGCAAAAACTTCAATCACAGCCTTTGTTGCTTTTGGATTTTCTATTTGCACAGTATAAAAAGGAATTTCACCTAAAAGACAGATAGCTTTAAATCCCCTTTCTCGAGCAACACCTAAAAGCGAACCATTCATACCACTAATAGAACCTCTTTGCATTAATCTAATTTCTTGTTTTGTGAGTCTTTGAATTATCTTTTCATCAGATCCTACTGCCCATACTCCAGGAACATCTTTATGACTCATTTCTACAGGCATAGCTGCTGCAGTAAAAACTTGTTTAACACCATGCGATTGAGCAAAATCAAGTACAGTATTAGCTAAAAGATATTCTTTACCAGGTACTGGTTGTGATTCACTGATAAAAATAAGTAAAGATTTATCTCCTGATTGCCAAAAATAAAATTCATTTTTTGGAATAAAAACAGGTTCAATCAATCCTCCTTTAATAGAAATACCAGGAAGCTGAAAAAGCTCATCTGGTGGAATGAAAGCTACCTTTTCTGCAGAAAGATGTGTTTTAAGATATTTAGCCACACTCAATGCTACATATCCCATCCCTGGCCAACAGGCAAGAAGGATAGGAGTTTGAAAATCATTCCTTAAAATTTCTATTGTTAGTCTCATTTTCCCTCCTTTTTATAATATTCGGCTACTTCAGGTGTATACTTTCCATGTCTTTCATAAATAATCAAGGGAAATTTAACTTTTAATCCTTCTTTCCCCCCTTTCATAGCCTCAACCATTACAAAATTTGCCTCTTCACTTACATAAGGATGAACAAAACGCAAACATTTTGGCTCCAAACCGTGGCTTCGCAGGGTAATAAATAAATGTTGACACCTGGAAGCCGGATAAATAAGATATATTTTCCCTTTTTCTTTTAACACAAATTGCCCTATTTTTACAATATCTTCTAATGAAGCTTTTATCTCATGACGAGCGATAGCCTTTTCTATTTCAGGACTTATACGACCTTTTTTTAATGAATAATATGGAGGATTGCTAACTACCACATCACAGCTTGCAGCTGGAAAAATTTGAGGTAATTTTTTCATATCTATTTCCATAACTTCAATTAAATTATCAAATCTATTTAAACTTACATTTTTTCGAGCTAATAGAGCAAGAGAAGGTTGTATTTCTATAGCAATAATTTTTTTTACTTCTGGATATTTTAAAGCTAAAAGTAAAGCAATAATCCCGCATCCTGTACCTAACTCAACCACAATTTGTCCTTTTTTCAATTGGACAAAATTTGCTATAATAAATGCATCAATAGCAAAACGATACCCTTTTTTCTTTTGATAGACTTTTAATTTTCCATTAAAAAATATATCTAAAGTATAATCTTCTTTCATTTAAATTCTTAAACTATTTATTACTAAGCCCGTAAGAATTTTAGGATAAAAATATGTAGATTTTCGAGGCAATAGACAAGAAGCAAGTACTACGTCCTTTAGATTCTCAGGTGATAGGGGATTTAATAAGAAAGCCATTTTATATTTTCCTTCTCTTACAAGAGAAATGGCCATTTGGTCATCGCTAATATAATAAATAAAATCTTCTTGATTTAATTGAGTTTCTGAAAATTTAAACATTTTTTTCAAAATTAATTGATTTAATACTATTGTATCTATTTTTTTTAACGTCTCTGATAAACTTCTTGTCCAATCTTGTTTTTTTAATTTAAGAAGAAAAAAATTATCAGGTATATCTTGAATATACAAACCAATAACTGTTTTAATCTTATTTTCTCTTAATTTTTTCCAAAAAATTTTTTCTTTCTTATACACTTTCAACTCAAAATATTGCTCTAATTTTTTAAAAAAGTTTTTTAAAGAAAAATCAAGTAAAACCTCTGTAGGAATCAATCGATGAATAGGCAAAATAGTTATTTGACGAAAACTGCTTAAATACATACAGACATAATTAAAAGGAGCATCTATATCAGGAAATTTTTTTTGCATTTCTTCTTTATAAGCTAAAGCAGTGCGATAACGATGATGTCCATCAGCAATAACAATCTTTTTTTCATACATTAAGTCCTGCAATATTTTAAAAACATTTTTATCTGTAACTCTAAAAAGGCAATGAGTGACATTATCAAATTTGATTTTGATGAAAGGAGATATATCTTGTACTACTTTAGATAAAATTGAAATGATTTTATCTTCTTTATCATCATAAATACCATATATTTGGCTTAGATTAGCCTTAGTAGCTTTTAATAGACGTAAACGTTCAGCAACTACTTTTGTAAATGTCTTTTCGTGAGGTAAAATTATTTTTTTTTCAAAAGGTTCAATCTTTACCCTTGCTATAAAACCCTGTTGAGTTCTTTTTTCTCCTTTTAAATCATATTCCATTGTATAAAAATAAATAGCCTCATCTAACTCTAAAACAAAAATTTCTTCTTTTAACCATTGTTCAAAACGTTTACCTGCTTCTTCAGGCCAATTTTTTCCTTTTCCTAAAATCAAATGTACTATATTGTAAGGGCTACGTTTAGCTAATTGCTGTCTTTCTTCTTCAGAAATAACATCATAAGGTGGACTTACTACCTTTTCTAATTTTACACGTTTTTGATTATAAATAATACCTTTAAAAGGCTTAATCTCAACCATACTCATTTCCAAAACGAGGGCTAATTATCATATTGTTTTTGTCTGTGCAAGAGAATATTGGCTTATTTAGAAAAAAGTTTTAAATTAAAGAATATGAAAAAAATCATTCTGTTTTTTATCTGTTTTGTTTTTGCCTGTACAACAGTCAAAATACCTGTAACTTCAGAGGAAAAATTTGAAGCAGAAGTAGAAATTGCTGTTGAAGAATGGAAAGGTTGGTATAATGATTTAAGACGAGTATCAAATATTTTTTATAAAATTTTAAAAAGTATATCTGCTGAAGAATCACTAAAAGGAAAAATAATATTTCCTTCAAAAAAGCCATTCTGGGATGATGGCATAAGACACATTGAATTAAAAAAATTAAATAAGGTTGACCATAAAGCATTAGAAGTAATTACAGGTAAAATGCTGCCAAAAGATGGTTATATACTCCTTCCATTACCTTCTATGCCAGCAGAAGTACTTATAAAACCATGGAGTTTTGCAAAAAAATTCAATTTTGATAAAGAAAAACATACTTTTACTTATTTAGTAAATGGCAAAGAAATAAAAATAAAAGCTATAGCATTTCCTATATGGATACATTTTTTTGTTTCTATGTCAAAAGAAATAAATGCTTATGCCTCTAAGGGAAAAAATGGATATTTCATTGTGATTCATCGAGGTATTTGTCATTTCTTGCCTGATGATAACCAACTTGCATTTGTTATAAGTCATGAGATAGCTCATATTTTAAGAGGTCATTTAAAGAAAAGGGTAGGAGTAAATTTAATTACTGGAATTTTGGCTACTGGAATTGCCATAGCTACTGGGATTTCAGATTTAGCAAATATTGTATATGCTGGTGTTATGGCAAAATATAGTAGAGATCAGGAAAGGGAAGCAGATTTTTTTGGTCTTTATTTCACATATTTAAGTGGCTATGACATTGAATTGGCAAGCAAAGCATTTATTACATTAGGTAGTTCTGCTCCTAGATCTCTACTTGAAAATTTCTTTGCTACTCATCCATATGATGCCGAAAGAAGAGCTTACCTTAAAAAAGTAGTTAATTGGATAAAGGAAGGAAAAACTTGGCAGCAAATTATTAGAGAACACTGACTTGATTTAACTTTGATTTTTGCTAAAATGGCGGGTTGGTTTAAAAGATGCTTATCCCAAAATTAAAAATTGGTGTTCATGAAGCAGAAATTCCCATTATACAAGGAGGAATGGGAGTAGGCATTTCCCTTCATTCTTTAGCAGCTGCTGTTGCAAATAATGGTGGTATAGGAGTAATTGCTGCTGCATGTATTGGATTTCGTGAATCCAATTTTAAAAAAGCACCTCAAATGGCTAATCAGATTGCCTTAAAGAAGGAAATTCTTTTAGCTAAAAAATTGGCTCCTGGTGGTATAATTGGTGTAAATATTATGGTAGCGCTTACTGATTATGAAGATTTAGTAATAACAGCCTTAGAAAATGGTGCAGATATTATTTTTTCTGGAGCTGGACTACCTCTTTCTCTCCCTCGTTTAAAACAAAGATATCCATATAGCAAAACAGCCTTAGTGCCTATCATTTCTTCTGCAAGGGCTGCTGTTTTACTTTGTAAAAAATGGCTAAAAAGTTATAATTATTTGCCTGATGCTTTTGTTTTAGAAGGGCCAAAAGCTGGTGGTCATCTTGGTTTTTCTTTAGAAGATTTAATAAAAAATAAATTTCGACTTGAACAATTGTTAAAGGAAACATTAGAAGCTATAGATCCTTATGTAAAATTAGCAGGAAGACCTATTCCTATAATTGTAGCTGGAGGAGTCTATACTAGTGAAGACATTGCCAGATTTCTCTACCTTGGGGCAAGTGGAGTGCAAATGGCTACTCGCTTTGTGGTTACAGAAGAATGTGATGCATCAGAAGCATTTAAAAAAGAATATTTGCGAGCAAAAAAAGAGGATATTATTTTTATTAAAAGCCCAGTTGGACTACCTGGACGGGCAATAAAAAACAAGTTTTTAGAAGCAGTTGAAAAAGGAGAAAAAATTCCTTTTAAATGTGCTTATCATTGCATTAAAACATGTGTACCTAAAAAAGCTCCTTATTGTATCTCTATTGCTCTTATAAATGCTCAAAAAGGTAATTTAGAAGAAGGCTTTGCATTTGCTGGAAGTAATGCATATCGTTCAAAAAAGATAACCAAAGTAAAAACATTGATTAAAGAACTTCTGGAAGACTTGAAAAAAGCTTAGGAGGAAAAAGTGGAGATTTTTAGCAGTAATCTAGGTTATCCTCGCATAGGACCAAAACGAGAATTAAAAAAAGCCTTAGAAGATTTTTGGCAAAAAAAGATAGATAAAGAATCTTTACTTAAAACCGCTATACAGATTCAATTGCAAAATTGGCAGATACAAAAAGAGGCAGGTATTGATTTTATCCCTGTAGGAGATTTTTCTCTTTATGACCATATGTTAGATATGACTGTAATGCTTGGTCTTATTCCGAAGAGATTTCGTAAAAATGGGATAAAAAATGATTTAGATATGTATTTTAGCATGGCTAGGGGAGAAAAAGATATTCCTCCTTTAGAAATGACAAAATGGTTTGATACAAATTATCATTATCTTGTGCCAGAGATAGATACAGAACCAAAACTTTTAGAAAATTATTTTTTATCCCTTTGTAAAAAAGCACAATCAATTGGTATTGAAGCAAAACCTGTATTGGTTGGCCCATATACTTTTTTAAGATTAAGTAAAGGTAAAAATAAATTTTCAATTTTATCTAAATTAATTGAAGTTTATAAAGAAATTTTAAAACAATTGAATGAATTAAAAATAAAATGGGTACAAATTGATGAACCTGCTTTAGTATTGAATATCTCAAAAGAAGAAATTCAAATGGTTAAAGATATTTATAATCAATTTAAAGATATTGAAATAAATATAATGCTTCAAACTTATTTTGAAGGTATAAGCGCTTATGAAGAACTAGTTAATTTGCCTGTTAAAGGGATTGGTTTAGATTTTGTTCGTTCAGATGATAATTTAAATAATTTAAAAAAATATGGCTTCCCAAAAGACAAAGTTTTAGGATTAGGTATTATTAATGGCAGAAATGTCTGGCGTACAAATTTGGAAAAAGCATTTTATTTAGCCAATGAAATTATAGAAAAAGCAAAACCAAGTGCAATTTTTGTTCAACCAAGTTGCAGTTTGCTTCATCTGCCTGTTTCTATTGAATTAGAAACACAACTTGCACCTGAAATAAAAAATATTTTAGCCTTTGCCAAAGAAAGATTACAAGAAGTAGCGATTTTAAAAAAGGCTTTAAAAGAAGGAAAATTGCCTGAAGGCACTTATACTGGTAGTCCAGAAGTACATCCTTTAAAGGAAGTAAAAGAAAGGATTGCTAATTTAAAAGAAGAAGATTTTAAACGTTCTTTACCTTATAAAGAAAGAAGAAAATATCAAAAAAAGATATTAAATCTACCTTTATTCCCCACTACTACTATTGGCAGTTTTCCTCAAACAAAAGATATAAGAAAGATGCGAGCAATGTTTAATCGAGGGGAAATTAATGAAAATGAATATAAACAATTTATTAAAGAAAAAATAGCCTTTTGCATTGGTGTGCAAGAAGGGCTTGGATTAGATGTACTTGTACATGGAGAATTTGAAAGGAGTGATATGGTAGAATATTTTGCTCAAAAGATGACAGGTTTTATCGTAACAAAACATGGTTGGGTGCAATCATATGGCTCAAGATGTGTTAGACCCCCTATTATTTATGCAGATATAAGTAGACCTAAAGCAATGACAGTAGATGAAATTGCTTATGCTCAAAGTTTAACGAAAAAACCAGTAAAGGGAATGTTAACAGGCCCAGTGACAATTTTAAATTGGTCATATGTAAGAGAGGACATACCTAGAGAGGAAGTAGCTTACCAAATTGCATTAGCCTTAAGGGATGAAGTATTAGATTTAGAGAAAGCAGGCATTAAAATTATTCAAATTGATGAGCCTGCATTTAGAGAAGGTTTACCACTAAAGGAAGAAAAAAGAAAAGCATATTTAGAATGGGCAGTAAAGGCATTTCGTTTGACAAATGCACCAGTCAAACCAGAAACACAAATTCATACTCATATGTGTTATTCAGAATTCCAGGACATTATTTTTGCTATAGATGATATGGATGCAGATGTTATCTCCATTGAATGTAGTCGAAGTAAAGGTGATATTATTAGTACATTTGAAGATTATCATTATGAAAAAGGTATTGGTCTTGGCGTATATGATATTCATAGTCCTCGTATTCCAAAAAAAGAAGAAATTAGAGAAATTTTAAAAAGATGTTTAAAGGTATTAAGACCAGAACAGCTTTGGATAAATCCTGATTGTGGTTTAAAAACAAGACAATGGGAAGAAGTTATACCTTCATTAAAAAATATGATTGAAGTAGCAAATGAATTTAGGAAAGAATTTCAAATTTAATTTTTATTTCTCTTTAAAAATTTTATTAATTCTTTATAAGTTAATGTATTCAATATATCTTTCTTTTCTAACCAACCTCTGCGCGCAACAAAAACACCTAAACGCAAAAATTCTATTTGGTCTAAAAGATGGGCATCTGTGCCAATAGTAACCTTTATTCCCTTATTTTTAGCAGCATGAGAAAGCACATCATTTAAATCTAATCTTTTATAATAAGCGTTGATTTCCAAACAAGTGCCTGTAGCAACAGCTTTTTCAAAAACTTTTTCTATATCAAGGGGATAAGGATCCCTTTCTCCTATTACCCTTCCTGTAGGATGAGCAATACTATGTACATAAGGATTTTCCATTGCTTTAATGATCCTCTTAGTCAAAGTTGCTTTATCTTGTTTAAAACCTGTATGAATAGCTGCCACAACAAAATCCATCTCTTTTAAGATTTCATTTGGATAATCTAAGGAACCATCATTTAAAATATCCACTTCTGTACCACATAAAAGCTTTACATCACTTTTTCTATTAAATTCATCTATCTCTTTTCTCTTTCTTCTCAAATCTTCTATAGAAACACCTTTAGCCACTTTTAAACTCTGAGAATGATCACAGATGGCTATCCATTCAAGTCCCATTTTTCTTGCTTTTTCAGCAATCTCTCCCAATGTAGCTGTTCCATCACTATATTTAGAATGCACATGAAGATCTCCTTTTATTTCTTCCATCTCCACCAATTTTGGTAACTTACCTTCCATTGCTGCTTCTATTTCTCCTCTATCTTCTCTTAATTCAGGTGGAATATAAGGTAAATCTACTGCCCTAAATACCTCCTCTTCTTCCTTCCCACCAATTCTTTTTTCTCCCTCAAAAATTCCATATTCGTTAATTTTTAATCCCTTTTTTATAGCTAACTCCCGAATCCGAATATTATGTTCTTTTGAACCAGTAAAATAACAAAGAGCTGCTCCATAACATTCCTTTTCCACTACCCTCAAATCTATTTGCAAACCATCTTGAGTACGAATGCTTGATTTTGTTATTCCATGTGCAATTATTTCTGAAGCAAAAGGAAGATTTACAAATTCTTCCATCACCTGCCAGGGATTTGAAGAACAAACAAGTATATCAATATCTTTTACTGTCTCTTTTCTCCTCCTAACACTACCAGCAACATCAATCCTATCTATTGGACAGCGCTTTTTTAAAATTTCTATAATCTCTTCAGCTAAAGGCAAAATTAAACCAAGCGGTCTTCTCTCCCTTCCTTTTCTCACTAATTGAATACCTTTTAAAATGTTCTCTTCTGTTTTTACTCGTACACCAGGTAAACTTTGAATTTTATGCTCTAGACATAACCTTTCTAACTCATCTAAAGAAGTTACCTTAAAATGATCATAAATCAATTTAGCTGTTCTTGGCCCAACACCAGGAATAGCTAGAAGCTCTAAAAGGCTTGGTGGAATTTCTTTTTTTAATTCTTCATATGTCTTACAAGTACCTTTTTTAAGAATTTCTTTAATTTTTTGCATTAAGTCTTGACCAATTCCAGGAATTTTTTTTCTATCTTTAATAACTTTCTCAATATCTTCTGCCAAATTTTCAATATTTTGAGCAGCCCTACGATAAGCCCTTACTCGAAATGGATTTTCTCCTTTTATTTCATACATATCGGCAATTTCATAAAAAATCTTAGCTATATCTTGATTTCGCATTATAATCCCTTTTCTTTTAAATAATCAAAGCCTGCAATAATTTCTTCAGCTGTGGACTTTGGTTGGACTTCAAAAATTTTTATGGGAGCATTTTTTAAATAGGGAATTATTTTATCAAAGTCTATTGTGCCTTTATTAGGGGCAAAATGGTCTTCTAATTGATCATTTACATCATGGATATGAGTGCCTATTAAATATTTATTATAACTTGAAAGCCATTTTTCATGTGGACAAACTTTTAAACGAGATAAGACCTCAGCATGACCTACATCATGCCAGTATCCAATAGGGGCACCTTCAAATGTCTTTAAAATAACTCCAACTTCTTCATAACTTGGAATTTCATGAAAATAATAACGATTTTCAATCCCCAATTTTACTCCTAACTTTTCAGCTCTAGGCAATAATTTATCTAAACTTAAAAGGGCGGCATCTAAATATTTTTTTGCTTTTTTTTCACGTTCTTTTTTCCTCTCTTCAACAAAATTTTCGTCAAGCTGACCTGAGATAAAAAGTTCTTTCCACTTATCAAACTCATTCTCCATCTCTATTTTACCTAAATGAATTACTACTGCCTGAGCTTCTAAATCACTAGCAATTTCTATGCTTTTAATAGTAGCTTTTATAGCTAAAAGTCTTTCTTCTTTGTCTAGATGTGTAAGTAAAAACATATCCCCTGAAGCTTTTGATAGAGGAATAGAGTCAGGTCTTGGAAAATAATTATGAATACTTAAGACTTGCCAGTTCTTTTTAAGCTGCTTTTTTATCTCTTTAAAAGCACTTTCTGAAATACGAAAATCAAGCTCAAGAGCAGAAAATGGTAATGATGATAATGCCTTTAAAAGCTCTTTGCCATTTTCAATAATTTTTGATCGCCATACTGTTGATATACCAATCATAACAAAATTCTATAATCACTTTTTAGCTTGTCAAGTAATAAAAAATTACATAATACTTCCAATTCAACTGAATTTATGTTATAGGAAAAAAAATGAAAAAAGAAATTTTAGTATTAATTATTATTTTTATTATCTCTTTAATATGGCTCATTTTTGGTAAAAATGGTTACCTTGACTTTTATCGTTTAAAACAAACTCAAAAAGAAATCTATCAAAAAAACCAACAGTTAATAAAGGAGAATGAAATTTTAAAAAAACGAATTGATCGTCTTAAAAATGATCCTGTTTATTTAAAGGCAGTAATTAGAGAAGTAATGGGACTTACAGAAGAAGATGAAATTATGCTTTTTATAAAAAATCCTTAACTTACATCTGCCCAATTTTTTCCTATTTTTATATTGACTTTTAAAGGTACTTTCAAATTGACAACACCTTCCATAGTTTCTTTTAATAAAGAAGAAAATTGTTCTACTTCCTCTGGTGGTATCTCAAAAATTAATTCATCATGAACTTGCATAATCATTTTTGTTTTTAATTTTTTTTCTTTTATAAGTCTCCAAATTTTAATCATAGCCAATTTAATAATCTCAGCAGCAGTGCCTTGAATAGGAGTATTAATAGCTATTCTTTCTCCTGCCTTACGCATTGTGCTATTTCGACTATTTATTTCTGGAATAAATCTTTTACGTTTAAATAATGTTTCTACATAGCCTTTTTTTCTTGTTTGTTCTAATGTATGTTCAATGTATCTTTGAACTCCTGAATAACGTTTAAAGTATTCTTCTATATATACCTTCGCCAAACCTACATCTATTCCCAATTCTCTTGAAAGTCCATAAGGACTCATACCATAAATAATTCCAAAATTAATCACCTTTGCCTGTCTTCGCATATCTTCTGTAACTGCCTCAGGAGCTACTTTAAAAATTTCAACCGCAGTATGAGTATGAATGTCCTTATCATGATAAAAAGCATCAAGTAATGCTTTATCTTCAGATAAATGAGCAAGTATGCGCAGTTCAATTTGTGAATAATCTGCTGCTAAATAAAACCAGCCTGATTCAGGAATAAATGCCTTCCTTATACTTTTTCCTTCTTCTCCTCTAGTTGGAATATTTTGTAAATTTGGTTCACTACTACTTAAACGCCCTGTCACTGTTACTGCTTGATTATAAGAAGTATGAATACGACCTGTCTTAGGATCAATTAAGTGAGGCAAAGCATCTACATAACTTGATTTAAGTTTCATTATAGTTCTATAATTAAGAATTTCTTTAGGTAAAGGATGAATAAAGGCAAGTTCACTTAATACTTCAGCATCAGTAGAATAAGCGGTTTTACCTCTTGTTTTCTTTATTCTTGGTAATTTAAGTTTTTCAAAAAGAATATGTCTTAATTGGGTAGGTGAATTAATATTAAATTCCTCTCCAGCTAATTCAAAAATATGCCTTTCTATATTCCGCAATTTATCAGTAAAAATGCGAGAAAGATGATTTAAATAAGTTACATCTATTTTTACTCCCCACCATTCCATATCAGCAAGTACAGATAAAAGAGGCATTTCAATCTGCTTAAAAAGCTCTTCTTGATTAGATTCTTTTAATTTTTTTTCTAAAATAGGTTTTAACCTCAAAATTACATCTGCTTCTTCACATGCATAATCACTTGCAACATCAATCTTTACTTGAGAAAAAGGAATTTCTTTACGACCCTCTCGAATAATTTCTTTAAAATCTTTTTTTCTTATTTTAAGGTAAATTTGGGCAAGTTCCTCTAAATTATAATTACTCTGTCCAGGATTAAGTACATAGGCTGCTATCATGGTATCAAAAGAGATGCCTTTAAGTTTAATGCCATGTTGACGTAAAACTAAAATACTATATTTTATATCTTGTCCGATTTTTAATATTTTTTCATTTTCTAATACTGGTTTTATTTTCTCTAGCACATATTCTAAAGACAACTGTTTGGGAACAAGCAAATAAAAATGTCCCACAGGAATATACCAAGCTTCTCCTAGTTGATAAGAAAAAGAAAAACCAACAATACTTTTATTTGTTGTTTTTAGATTAAAAATGATTTCTTTTGCTTTTTTTAGTTTCTCAACTAACTCTTCTAAATCTTCTTTTTTAAGGATATAATTATAATTTACCTTAGAAAGAGGTTGATAGAGTTCTTTCAAAAATTTACGAAATTCAAGTTCTTCAAATAATTTTTTTAAAGTTTCAAAATCTTTAGGACCTGGACGTAAATCCTCAAGTTTCACTTCTAGCGGCACAGATGCATCTAAACTAACAAGTTTTAAATTTTTTAAAATCTGTTCTTTGTGTGATTTAAGGTTTTCACGCAAACGTTGAGGTTTAACTTTATCAAGATTATTTAAAAGATTTTCTAATGAACCAAAATCTTGAAGTAATTTAATTGCTGTTTTTTCTCCTACACCAGGTACTCCAGGGATATTATCAATTTTATCACCAGTAATAGCCATTATTTCTTTAAGGCGGGCAGGAGGTAATTTATATTGGGCAAGAATATCTCTTTTTTCCAAAACCTTGTCCTGCATAGAATCCCAGAGTCTTACTTTATCAGAGAGAAGTTGTCTTAAATCTTTATCTCCAGAGACAAGAATAATCTCTATATTTTTATTGGAAAATCGCTGGCAGAGAGTAGCCATTAAATCATCTGCCTCATAACCTTCTTTTTCTAAGGAAGGAATACCAAAGGCTTTAATAATCTTTTTAATATAAGGAATCTGTTGAGTTAAATCATCTGGCATTGGTGGACGATTGGCTTTATAAGTAGGACTTTCTTTATGCCTAAAAGTCGGGCCTTTGGCATCAAATACTACTGCAATATAATCTGGCTCTTTTTCTCGCATTATCTTTAAAAGCATATTTGTAACACCATAAATGGCATGTGTAGGAAAACCTTTTGAAGTAGAAAGAGGGGTAATTGCATGATAAGCACGATAAATATAGGAACTACCATCTATAAGGAAAAGCCGTTTTAACACAGCCAATTTTTAAGGAATGTATTGTTGATTGTCAAGATTGTAAATTTTATACAATCGGACAAATTTTTAAATAATTCCGAAATTTATAATAGAATAACTTTAAGGAGGCTAAAAATGCTAATTGCAGAAAATGACCGATGGCGTATTAGATGTAGGACAGATAGAGGGGATGAAGACTATGCTCTAACAATGGCTGAAGGGCGATTTACTTTTTATTTACACGGTAAAGCTGAAAAAATCACTTTTGTAAGAGCTTTACAAAAGATTAAAAAAGATGCTCAAGAAAACGGAACAAATTTATTTTTTATTGCATTTGGTGGCTATTTTGGTATCTGGTTAACTCTTGAAGATATTGATTTTATGTTAGCTAGTTTACCTATGACTGAGGCTGAAAAACAAGTATCAATCTCACAAGAATATGACATTTCATCTGCTGCAGTTACAAAGCACTAATGAGACAAAAAATATCTTATCCTATCTTACACCCCTCTTCACTAAATTAATAAATGTCTTGACATTTAACTTGACTCTATGATAAAAACTTAATATTAAAATTTTATTAAAGGAGAAATAATGTCTATTGCAGTTATAGGTGGGGGAATTGCAGGTCTATCTTGTGCTTACTTCCTTAAAAAACAAGGTTTGGATGTTGTTGTATATGAAAGAAAAAAAGAAGTAGGAGGTAGATTTTCTACTTTAAAAATTGATGGAGTTTACATTAATCGGGCAGCTTTAATGTTTTCTAAAAAACTCAATCCATGTTTTACTTCCCTAATTCATGAATTGGGGGTTCCTTATAGAGAAATGGAAAAATCTAAGTTTGTTGTGCAAATTGGTGATAAAATTATTCGTTTAAATAAAGAAGGATTGCTGGAAAGTGGATTGTTTAGTTTAGAAGAAATCAAATTATGGGGGGAATTACAGCAATTAGTACAAACACTTAACTTTGATTATACTGCCCCTGATGAACGCCTTCTTAAATGGCATGATATGTCTCTTTATGATTTTTGTAAAAAAATGAAATTTACTGATAAAATGATAAATTATCTTGCCCAACTTTATGCCAGCTTTCAATACGTTGAACCCCATGAGCTAGCAGCAGATAAAGGATTATTTTCTATTGCCTATTCTATTACCCCTACCTTTACACCAATAAAAGGCATGGGTGAGGTAGCCATGCAATTAAAGAAAAGATTAGGAGATAGTGTACAAGTAAATACGCATATAACTGAAGTGCGTTATGAGCAAGGAAAAGGTTTTATGGTAAAAGTAAAAAGAAAAGAAAAGAAAGTAGCTGAATTTGAAGGTTATTATGAGTATTGTGTCTTTGCTACAGGCCAAAGAACAGTAAAAAACATTATGCCAGAGATAGATTTTAAAGTCCCGGCCGCTAAGACAGTAGGATATATTATAGAAGCTGTTTGTCCACAATATCGTTCATATGAATTAATTATCTTTCCTAAAGTAGACAATAAGCATGGTATTCATGGTGGTGAAATGCAGCATTTGCCAGATGGTCGTTCTATTTGTGCTGTTCTTCTTTACCGCCGTGATGCAGATCTAAGTGCAGTGTTTAAGGAATATAAAATTATTGAACGTCTTGGTTGGTCACCTGCCATTGGAGTCATGCCACCAGGAGGAAAAATTGTAGATGTGGTCACCAATGTAAAAAATGCCTTTGTTATAGGAGACTTTTATCGTTTCCCAAATCTTGAATCCTGTGTTTATACTGCAAAAAAAGTAGCAAATATCATTGCTAAAGAGAAAGCAAGTTAAGGAAATTAGAAATGAAAATATTAGGAATATGTGGAACAAACAAGAGAGGGAATATAAAATCAGCAAGTGAGTGGTTTTTAAAAAGGGCACTTGAAGCCGCTGAAGAATTAGGGGCAGAAACAGAATTAATTAGGCTTATAAATTATCGCATAAAACCATGCTTAGCATGTAATTTCTGCATTTGTGGCAAATTATGTCCTTTGCTTGAAGATCCAAAAGACGATGCAAAAGAAATCTTTGCTAAGATAGATGAAGCAGAGGGCATAATCTTTTCTTATCCTGTTTATGCATATCAAACACCTGCCATTATTATTAATCTACTTCAAAGAACAAGACCTTTCCATGAACTTGAAAGGGCAAAGGCAACAGGTTTAAAAATCAAAGCTGCAAAGAACAATCCCTTTTCAGGGAAGGCAATAGGAAATTTAACTGTCGCAGCTGCTATTGGATTGGAAGGAGCCTTATTTGGTCCACTTCATATTTTAAAAGCCTTAGGAGCAACACCAGTTGCCTGTGCAGGTATTTCCCTTTTAGACCCAGAGATAAAAAATATCTATAGTATAGATGGTAAATTTTCTGTCCCAAATGAAAAAATAAAGGCTTTTTTTGATAGGGATTTTCCTAGTTATGAGGAAAATGAATGCGCTATTGACATGGCTCGTGCAGTAGGAAAATGGGTTTATAGAGCCTGTAAGTCTGAAGTATTCCAGCGCATAAAATACCGGACAAAACTTTAAATTAATTTATAACTATTTTAAAGGAAATTTGGGAGCCCAGGAATTGAATCTTTCTTTTATTTCTTTTTCTTTTAACATAAAAAATGGCAAAGTTACTAAGGGAAGTGACCCTTTCCAATCAGGATTAAATAAAGAAAAAAGTCTAAAATCAATAAGAATTTGCATAATGCCAGGAGTAACAACTCTTAAAGAATCAATTGGATATATAAGAGAAGTTTGTGGTTGTCGATAACAAGGAGGTTCTGCTGTTTTTTTTATAAGAAAAAGAATATCTGTTAATAAATCTGATTCAGCATAAGGAAGAACAAGATATCTTTTTTTTATTTCCAAAAGCCTTACTTTACCACGAGAAATTGTTTCTTCCATGTATTTTAAAGAAAAAAGTCCACTCTCATAATTATATAATGCCCAACCTTTTTCTTCCATCATTTCAGGAAATTTTTTTGAAAATTCAAACCACATCATCTTAATTTACCTCTATATTTATTCTTTAATAATAAAAGAATGCAAGAATTTAGTCAAATTATTAAAAAATAATTAATTTAGTTAATCAATATTTTGGAGTAATGCCTTATTTTTTAACGCTTTTTTACAAATTTTTATGTGAGACATAAAGGATGTGGTATGAAAATTAAAAACCACCAAAAACTTCAAATTTTACAGAATACATAACAAATTTAATTTAATATCTTGATTTAATGGGAAATTTATATTATTTTGTTAACAAACTTGTTATAATTAAAAGGAGTAAATTGTGCGTAATTCCCATTTTGTTGCTATAAAAGATAAAGATAATAAAGCTAGGTTAATACCATTAAAAGAGTACGCAAGAAGAAAAGGTTTTCCTATGGGTACAACCCATCAGCTAAGAAACTGGTTAAGAAAAAAAGGTTATTTGTATTTAGAAAGACCAGGGGAGATAATTCTAATAGAGCCGTTTGTTCCTACAGAAAAAGCAGAAAGGAAGCTTGGTATCTTAAAAAATAAAGGGAAATGTATTATTAAGTCAGATTTTGATATATCTGATGAAGAACTGATTTCATGAAATATCTTCTTGATACACACACTGTTTTATGGTCTCTTTTTAACCCGGAAAGATTATCTGAAAAAATATACAACTTATTGATAACACGCTCCTAGAGAAGCCTCCTCTTTCCATAAACTTCCACGATTACATAAAGATCCATTTGATAGAATGCTGATATGGCAAGCTATTCTTCGGAAAATGACACTAGTTTCAGGTGATAAAGAGTTTAAAAAATATGTAAAATTTGGATTAAATCTTCTCAATCCTTAAATGATACAAAGTGGGTAATACGGATGATAAAAAAGAAGCTTTAGCTGCATTGAATTTGAGGAAAATTCATCAAACTTATTCTCAGTATGTTCTTTTTATAGCACCAAAAATAGCATCCCAATTGTGGGTAAGGTTGTGGTGCTTATAGTTGACTCCTAACTCTTTTGATAATTTTTTCATAATCATTATGAGAACCTATCCAAAATTAAAAATCTTTCGTAGTTCTTGATATCATAATTTATCTAAGTCCAAAATTTCTGTTTTTCCTTCTTCATACGCTTTCAAAGCCTATGTAGCAAAGAGAAATGTACTTTAGTGTAAAAAAATAAATAAGGATCCTGTTAATAAACATTTTGTCTCCTCATAAAATTTCTCTTGACAATTTAGAAAAAATTTACTATTTAAACTTTATTAGTAAATTTTTATTAATAAATTTTTATGGAGGCATGAATGAGGATATTATTTGTGATGCCACGTGTAGGTGCTTGGGCTTCTCATGGGATACATAAGGCGCCAAATCAGCTTTATGCTCAGCTTGGTGCATATTTAAGAGAAAAAAATATTGGTGAAATAAAAGTATTAGATGCACGTGCTTTAGATATGAGTACTGAAGAAATGCTTAAAGAGGTAAAGAAAAATAAACCTGATATTGTGATTCTAGGAGATATGGTGCATTCCTATGGTGGATTTGCGGTGATGTGGTATTTCAATGAAACTGCACGCTTGATAAAGGAAACTTGTCCAAAGACAAAGATTGTTGTTGGTGGTCTTTGGTATTCTGGATATTTTAAAGAAACCCTTGAACAGAATCCATGGATAGATTTTGTATATGTAGGTGAGGCAGAGCTTACTGTAGAAGAATTGCTCCTTGCCTTAGATAGTGGACGTAAGGATTTAGAAAATATCCCTGGTCTTGCTTTTAGAAAAGATGGAAAGATAGTGCTTGGGCCTCATCGTGAATTGATTAAAGATTTAGATACACTGCCTCTTCCTGCCTATGATCTCTTCCCCATGGATAAATATGTGGGGCATACCTATTGGAAACCCTTTGTAGAAATCATCACCTCCCGTGGTTGCCCTAATGCCTGCTCTTTTTGTTATGAATGGAGCCAATTTGATCCACGCACACCAAAGGACTTTGTTACTTGGCGGGCTAAGTCTGCCAAAAAGGTAGTAGATGAATTAGAAGTGTTAGAAAAACAATATGGCGTAAAGGTAGTAGTTATTCAGGATGATACCTATAATGTGGATTTAAATAGACTAAAAGAGACATGCGATGAGATTTTAAAAAGAAACCTTTCCATAAAATGGGTAATGCTTGGCATAGCAAGAGATTGGGTAAGGCAAAAGGAGCTTATCCCTTTGATGAAAGAAGCAGGTCTTTTTATGGGTTTGGTAGGAATAGAAGTGGCAAGTGATGAAGAACTGAAGAAAATTGGTAAAAAAATAACCACTTCTCAGGTAAAAGAAACCATTGATATTTTAAGGGAAAATGACATTGCTACTGTAGGCACATTACTTGTTGGGTTTGAAGATGATAATGAAGAGGTAATTAAAAGGAGATGTGCCTTTGCTGATGAAATTGACCCAGACATTATCTGGATAGGTTTTGTTACACCACCTCCTGGCTCACCTATCTGGAAAAGCGCTGTTAAAAGAGGATGGATTGACCCCAATCATATAGATTTAAAACTATGGGATTTTCAGCATCCTGTTATGCCTACAAAGTATTTATCTATAGAAGATATAGGACGTTTAGCTGCCTGGGGAATAAAGCAGTTTTTTAGCAATCCTAAAAGGATTAAGCGGATTATGGAGAGTAATTATGATCCTTTAGCTAAACTGTGTTTTAAGGATCAGATAGATAATCTTAGGCGTTTTGAAGGGGCTGCTACAAAAGGAGAAATATTGGTTTAGGAGAAAAAAATGTTACCACAAAGGATTGCCTATTTGAATTTAGATAGATTAGATACCGAGATTGTAGAAATCCCTTTAGAAATAACCAAAAAGTTTTTGGGTGGACGTGGAATAAACATTTATTTGCTTTATAATCAGGTTACACCTGAAATAAATCCCTTTTCACCAAAAAATCCCCTTATCATTGGTTTAGGACTTTTAACTGGATTAAAGGGCATAGGTGCTTCTAGATGCAATATTTCTGGAAAATCACCTGAGACAGGTCTTTTAGGAGATGCAAACATAGGAGGCAATTTTGGTGCCTTTATGAAAAAGACAGGAATTGATTATTTGTTCATTATAGGTGCAGCTAAAGAACCTGTATATATTTATTTGGATGACAAAGGCATTGAAGTAAAGGATGCCAAAGATTTATGGGGAAAAGACACTATAGAAACTAATACCATTTTAAAAAAACGCTATGGCCCTTCAAGCCAATCTATTTCTATTGGTATTGCTGGTGAAAATTTGGTGCGCTTTGCCTGCATCATTAATAGGAAAAAAAATGCTGCTGGAAGGACAGGACTTGGCTGTCTTATGGGAGCAAAAAAGATAAAGGCAATTGTGGTAAATGGTAAAAAATCAATAAAGCCAAAGGATGAGAATGGATTTAATGATTTATTAAAATTTCTTCAAAAAAGGCTAAAAGAAGAGCCTTTAGTCAATGTACTCAGTGAATTTGGCACTGCCCATCTTTTTAAACTGATTAATCAAAAGATTGGTATGGGAAGAGTCCATAATGGGCTTTCTATGAAATTTGATAATAAAGATATCTCACCTGAGGTATTAAAAGAAAAATATTACAAAGGGAAGGCAGGCTGTTTTTCCTGTCCAGTAACCTGTCAGCATAGATACAAAACAGAAAAAATAAGCAATGAAGGGCCAGAATATACTATCTTAGCAAGTTTTGGTCCGGTTTTGGGCATAAAAAGATTAGAAACAATCCTTTATATAAATAATTTAATAAATCGCTATGGTCTAGATGCCAGTTCAACATCAAATCTTATTGCCTGGTCTATTGAATTATTTAAAAAGGGTGTCATTGATGAAAAATTAACAAATGGGCTAAAGCTTGATTGGGGAAATGAAGAAGCTATTATAGAGTTAATCCATCAGATTGCCCATAGAGATGGATTTGGCAATCTTTTAGCAGATGGTGCAAAGGAAGCTATAAAAAAATTAGGTGAAGGAACAGCTAAATATCTTATCTGGACAAAATATTTACCTCAATCAGACCCTGTAGATTTAAGATATCTTCCTGCCTATGCCCTAGGAAATGCTGTTGCTTCAAGGGGCTCTGACCATTTAAGAAGTCGCCCTACTTGGGAGGCCTATGGTCTTTCTGAAGAACAATTAAAAGCCATTTATGGTGGGTATGTCTCTGCTAATCCACATAGTTATGAAGGGAAGGGTAGGGTTATTTGGTGGTGGGAAACATATCTTTCTTTATTTGATGCTTTAGGACTCTGTAAACTTATTGCCTTTCATTGTCGTCCTGGTCTGTTTAATTTTGAATTTTTCTCAAAACTTATTCACTATGCTACTGGTCTTGATTTAACACCTGAAGAAATCTTTGAAATAGGAGAAAGAATTGTCACCTTAGAAAGGATGTTTATTGTGCGCGAGGGAATAAGAAGAAAAGATGATTTTCCACCACAAAGGTATTTTGAACCCTTAAATGGATTAAGGCTAGATAAAGAAAAATTTGAGCAAATGCTAGATGAATATTATCAGCTCCGTGGCTTTGATAAAGAAGGTAAGCCTTTAGAAGAGACAATAAAACGTTTGGGTTTAAGTCAATGAAAATAGCTATTATTGGTGCAGGGGCAATAGGCGGTTTAGTCGCTGGTTATCTTAGTAAAGAAGGGATTGATATTACCTTAATTGGTAAGAAAAAGGATGTTTTAGCGATTAAAGAAAATGGGCTTTTTATAGAAGGGGTAAGAGGAAAATTGGTTATTCCAATTAATGTTGAAGATAAATTAAAAAATAATGCAGACTTTATTATTTTGGCTATTAAAACACAAGATATCCCTTCAGTCTTAAACGATATCCCAAAAAATATCCCCATCCTTACAGTACAAAATGGTGTAAGGGCAGAAGAAATTCTTTCAAACTATATCCCAAAAGAAAAGATTATCGGAAGTGTTGTTATGTTTGGGGCAACATATCTTTCTCCAGGAAAGATTTTACATAACTTTGAAGGAGATTGGATTATTGGTAAGGCATTTTCTAAAAATGATGAAGAAGTGGAAAAATTAGCAAATCTTTTAAATAAGGCATTTTCTATCCATATTACAGAAGAAATAAAAGAAATGAAATGGTTAAAACTCTTTTTAAACCTAAATAATTGTCTTCCTGCCTTAATCGGAAAGAGCATGCAAGAGACATTTTCTGACTTAGAGATTTGTAAATTAAGTATTCGTCTTTTAAAAGAAGCATTAACAGTAATTGATAAGGCAGGAATCAAATTAAAATCTCTACCAGATTTCCCTTTAGAAAGGCTTTATGCATTGACAAATATGCCATTAGAAGAATCAGCAAGAATATTCTCAAACATTATGAAAAATTTAAGTAAAGAACCACTTTATGGCTCAATCCTTCAAAGCATAAAGAGAAAAAGACCTTCAGAGATTGATTATATCAATGGAGAGATAGCCTCTTTGAGTGAAAAGATAGGGATAGACGCACCTTTAAATAAAAAAGTAGTAGAGATGGTGCATGCAGTAGAAAAAAGAGGTGAATTTTTTAAGTCAGAAGAAATTTTAAATGAATTTAGGAGGTAAAGATGGAATTAAAGTTTCCGCAATTTTTAGTGACAGTAACAAAGGTAAGGGGAGAATGTTATCGGGGTTATAAAGTAGGAGATAAATTTATCTTTGAAGATTTTACTAAAACTCCTGAAGGTTTTTGTCAAGGTGCAGCAACAGTCATATTCCCCTGTCTTTATGCATTAACCTTTGGGGCAGAATTTCCATTTGAAGAAAATCCTCGTTCTATCCATACAAGTTGTCCTGATGGAGGAAGGGTAGAGTTTTTTACTCAGGTGCTGACTGAAACAGGCGAAATAGAAATAAGGGAAAAAAAAGAACAATCTGGACCAAAACCAAAGAAGATGATTATTAGCATAGAAGAAGTAAGGGGAAAGTGTTTTTATGGTTATAAAGTAGGGGATGAAATCGAAGTCATTGGACTTAGAACACCAAAGGATTTTTGTGGAGGGGCTTATAATGCCCTTTTCCCTGTGCTTTTTGCCTTAAATTTTGGGGCAAAATTCCCATTTGAAGATGAAAATGCCAATGCCAGGGTAACCTGTCCAGATAATGCAAATATTAGGTTCAAGGTAAGGAGGGTGGAATAATTATGAAAAAACGAGTGGTTGTTACAGGGATAGGTGTTCTTTCCCCCAATGGTATTGGTAAAGAGGCATTCTTTGAAGGTATGGTCTATGGCAAATCAGCAATAAGAAAGGTAACTGATTTTGATGTCTCTCAATTTCATTCCCAGATTGCGGCTCAGATAAAAGATTTTGACCCATTTTACTTTGGGCTTACCAAAGAAGAAGTAGAAAGGATGGATCGCTATGTGCAATTTGCTGTAGCTTGTGTAGAGATGGCTATAGAAGATGCAAAGCTGCTTTTAAATAAAGAGGAAAAAGAAAGGATTGGAGTTTGTTTAGCCAATGCTATCTGTGGCACAAGATATATGGAAGAAGAATTTTTAAGGGTAACAAATTTTGGAAAGGAACCTATTGATCCAAGGAAAGCAAGACCATTCCTTTATGATGCCTCTATGTTTAATACTCCCTCAAGCGAAATAGCATCACGTTACAAGTTAAAGGGTATTTGCACAACAGTTTCTACTGGATGTACAGCAGGCACAGATGCTGTAGGTTTTGCTTATGAAGCCATTCAAAATGGAGAGGCAGATATTATGATTACAGGGGCAGCAGAAGCACCACTTTGCCCTATTACCTTTGCTGCTTTTGATGTTTTAAATGTCATTTCTTCTAGAAATGATGAACCTGAGAAGGCTTCAAGACCATTTGATAAGGAAAGGGATGGATTTGTGCTCTCAGAAGGATGCGGCATTTTAATATTAGAGGAGTTAAATCATGCCTTAAAGCGAGGTGCACATATCTATTGTGAAATCACTGGTTTTGGCACCTGTTGTAATGCCTATCATATGACAGATTTACCAGAAGATGGTGATGCTATGGCTGCTTGTATAAATTTTACTTTAAAAGACGCAAAATTACCTCCTGAATCAATTGATTATATAAATGCCCATGGAAGTTCTACTAAACAAAATGATGTCTTTGAAACAAATGCCTATAAAAAGGTCTTTGGTAAAAATGCTTATAAAATTCCTATAAGTTCTCTTAAATCTATGATTGGTCATCCTTTAGCTGCTGCCAATAGTATAGAGCTTGTCGCCTGTGCCTTGGTCTTTGAAAGAGACATTTTACCACCTACGATAAATCAAGAAGTGCCTGATCCAGTATGTGATTTGGATTATATTGCAAATAAAGCAAGAGAAAAAAGGGTCAATCATATTCTTAAAACTAGTAGTGGTTTCTCTGGCATTCATTCTTCTATGATATTGAGCAGATGGAACTCAAGATGAAAGTAGCGATTACAGGAATAGGCATTGTTGCTCCTCCTGGTGTTTGTAAAGAAGATTTTTGGCAAAATGTTAAAGCAGGAAAATCCTTTATTTCTCCTATTACAAGGTTTGATGCCTCAAAATATCCCTCACAGGTAGCAGGTCAGATTGAGAATTTAAATACAAATCCTATCCCTCGTCGTCTTTTAAAAAAGATAGATAAGTTTTCTATCTTTGCCTTAATTGCTACAGAGCAAGCAATAAAAGATGCATCTTTAAATTTAGCCAAAGAAGATCCTTATAATATAGGTATCTTTATAGGGAATGCCTTAGGAGGATGGCTTTATGCTGAGACAGAATTACGTGACCTCTATGTAGAAGGAAGGGATGGTGTAAGTCCATATCTAGCTAGTGCCTGGTTTCCAGCTGCCCCTCAAGGTCAGATCTCTATTTTTTATGGGATAAAAGGATATAGCAAAACAGTAGTTGCAGATAGGGCAAGTGCCTTAATGGCTATTGGTTATGCAGCAAAGGTTATTGAGAATAAAAAATTAAATATTGCCTTTGCTGGTGGCACAGAGGCACCAGTTACTCCTTATGCTTTACTTTGTTGTAGCACAGAAGGTTCACTTTCAAAAGGTCTTTATCGTCCATTTGATAAAGAGAGGGATGGTTTTGTTGTAGGTGAGGGGGCAGGAATTTTGGTCTTAGAAGATGTAGAACATGCCTTAAAAAGAGGAGCAAATATCTATGGATTTATTACAGGTTATGGAAGTTTTTGTGATGGTGTTGACCGTATCATGCCAGATCCAAATGGCAAAGGGCTTATAAAGGCAATAAAGGCTGCTTTAGATATGGCAGGTTATAAGCCTACAGACATTGATTATATCTGTGCTGATGGAGTGGGAACAAAGTTAGGGGATATAAGTGAAACAAGGGCAATAAAAGAGGTTTTTGGAAAAAAGATACCTGTTAGTGCGCCAAAGACTATGTTTGGTTATCTGCTTGGGGCTGCTGGTGCTGTTGATGTAATTATTGCCCTTTTGGCTATGCAAGAGGGTATTATCCCTCCAACCATAAATTATCAAACAAAAGATCCAGAATGTGATTTGGATTATGTGCCTAATAAAAGTCGCCCTAAAGAGGTTAAAAGGGCACTTATTATCTCAAGGGGTAGAGGAGGTATAAATGCTGTTTTAACTATAGAAAGGGGGTGAAATTATGGGAAATATCGAAGAAAGGGTAAAGAAATTGTTTGTTAAATTGTTTGACATGAAACCAGAAGAGGTTAATTTAGAAGCAAATCTAAATGATGATCTTGGGATGGATTCTACAGAAATAGTAGAGCTTACTGTAGCATTAGAGAAGGAGTTTAAGATTAATATTGAAGATGGTGAGATTAAAAAAAGACATTGTGTAAGTGATGTTGTAAATATTGTGAAGAATAGAATCAAATGAAGATTATAGATTTAAGTCTCCCTATAGATGATAGTGTTTTTGAGCCTCTTAAAGTAGAGATAAAGAGATGGGGGCATAAAAGGGGTGGGGATCGATTTGGTTTGAGATGGGCTCTTTCCAAAGGAATAAAGGGCATTTTAAATTATATTTTAGGTAAAGAAAGGATTACACATTCTTCTTTTAAAGATGGTGCTTTTTTAGCTTTAGAACAAGTAAAGGCAACAGTGCATACAGGGACTCATCTTGATGCCCCATATCATTTTGGCCCTAAAACTCAAGGAAAGAGGGCAAAAAGGATAGAGGAAATTCCCTTAGAATGGTGTTATGGTAATGGTGTTGTTTTAGACCTTTCTCATAAAAGACCAGGAGAATTTATTACAAAAGAAGATATAAAAGAGGCAATTAAAAAAATAGGATATGAAATAAAACCCTTTGACATTGTGTTAATTCGTACAGGGGCAGATAGATTTTTTGGGACAAAAAAATATTTTTCCCATTTTCCAGGAATGAGTAAAGAAGCAGTCGCTTATATTTTAGGATTTAATGTAAAGGTTATTGGGATTGATGCCTTTAGTTTTGACCGTCCTTTTCATGTGATGATAAGAGATTTTTTAAAAACAAAGGATAACAGTTATCTTTGGCCTGCCCATTTTTATGGAAGGGAAAAAGAATATTGTCATATAGAGAGATTGGCTAATTTAGATAAGATTCCAAAACCTTATGGTTTTAAAGTAGTTTGTTTTCCTATAAAGATAAAAAATGCAAGTGCAGCCTGGGTAAGGGCTGTAGCGATTATTGAATAAAAAGGAGGAAAAAATGGGACACACAGTAAATTCTATTTTAATTAAAGCACCTTATGATTTGGTATTTGATATTTCAAATGACATTGAAAGGTGGACAGAATTATTTGGTGGTGAATACAAGGAGGCAAAGATATTAAAAAGGGAAGGGAATAAAATTACATTTCAATTAACTGATAATAGAGGAAATTCCTGGCAATCCTTTCGCCTCTTATTTAAAGATTATTACTTTACTTATGCCCAGAGAGTAGAGCCTCTATTTCCTTTTAAATACATGAAGATTATTTGGCTTTATACCCCTATGCCTGAAGGGATACTTATGACTTGGATTCAAGACTTTTCTATGGAAGAGGGGGCAAAATTTAATGATAAACAGGTTGAAGAATTTATTAATAAACATTCAAGGGAAAATTTAAAGATATTTAAAGAAGTGATAGAGAAAGAGGCAAAGAAATGAATGGATTAAAGGGGAAAACAGTTATTATCATAGGGGCAACTGGTGGGATTGGTAAGGCGATTGCAGAAACATTGGCAAAAGAGGGGATGAATTTAGTGATTGCTGCCCGTAATAAAGAAATGCTTGAAAAAATAGCAAATGAATTTTCTAAAAAATATAAGATAAAGACATTGCCTGTACCCTGTGATATTACAAAACAAGCTGATTTAGAAAATCTGGTAAATGTGGCGATTAAAGAATTTAAAAAGATAGATGCATTAATCAATAGTGCTGGTATTAGCAGTCAATATCCATTTCAAGAACAACCATTAGAAGACATCCCAAGGCTTATATATACGAATTATTTTGGTCCAGTAATGCTTACACGTTTAATTATTAATCATTTTATAAAAAATAAAGCTGGAGCTATTATAAACATTGTCTCTGGCTCCACCTTAGTAGACCCCCCACCAAGAAACTTTATTGTCTATACCTCGCTTAAACAGGCATTAAGGGCTTTTGGAAAGGGACTTTTTTGGGAATTAAGGGATTTTAATATAAAAGTGACATCAATTTTACCTGGTGTAACAGATACAGCTTTAACCCAAGGATTAAAGGACATTTCTGTGGATAAATCTCGTCTTATGGGCACAAAAGCAATAGAGGATGCAGTGAAGTTTGCGCTTTCTGTACCGGCAAATGTCTGTCCTTTGGAGATTTCAGTGATTAATCAGCGTACACCTTGGACAAAACCTGTCATTCCATATAAGCAGGAGCATCCAAAAAAATGATATTTGACGCCCACACCCACTGGCTACCAAAAAAAATTATTGAAAATGCCCATTTTTTCTCAAATATTTGGGGAGATATTGAAAAACAAATAGAAGTAATGGATAAATTCAAGATTGATAAAGCACTTCTTATTTATCCTACTACTGATGCCTATAAAAAGTTGGGTTTTAAAGAAGTAGCTAGAGTTTATAATGATGCTATCGCTGAAATAATAAATAAATACCCTGAAAGATTTATTGGGGCAGCTATTCTGCCTATAGATAAAAAAGAAATGATTGAAGAATTTGAACGTATTAAAAAATTAGGATTTAAAGCTATTTCTTTAGCAACAAGCTTTGATGGCATATATTTAGATGATGAGAGGTTTTATCCTCTTTATGAAAGATTAGAGGCATTAAACATGCCTATTTTTGTTCATCCCCAGATTATAAATCCCATAGGTTATGAAAGAATAAAAGACCCTTTACTTACCCCTGTCATTGAATTTGTGTTTGATACTACAATGTGCATTGGAAAGTTGATAGTAGCAGGCATATTTAAAAAGTTTAAAGATTTAAAATTTATCTTTGCCCATTTAGGAGGGGTAATGCCCTTTATCAAAGAGAGGTTTGATATCATATATAAAATGCTTAGAAAGAGAAATATAGTTAAAGACATCTTTGCTATGCCTAGTGAATATTTAAAAAAACTCATTGTAGATACAAGTGGGACTACATCTCATTCTGCCCTTATGTGCACGATTGAGATGGTAGGGACAGATCATATTTTATGGGGGAGCGATTACCCAGGTAATCCTGATATATCCAATTCAATCAAGGCTATAAAAAGATTAAATATTTCTGAAGAAGAAAAGAAAAAGATATTAGGAGAGAATATAAAAAGATTGTTAAAATGAAAGGATTGATTTTCAACATTCAACGTTATTCTATCCAAGATGGTCCAGGTATTAGAACAACTGTGTTTATGAAAGGATGTCCTTTAAAGTGTATATGGTGTGCTAATCCAGAAGGGCAAAAACCTGTGCCTGAGATTCTTTATGATAAAAATAAATGTAATAAATGCTATAAATGTGTGGATGCCTGTTTAAATGGTGCTATTAGTATTTTTCAAGATGGATTTATTGACATTAATCGGCGTATGTGTAAAAGATGTAAAAATTATTCTTGTATAGATGCATGTGAAGAAGAAGCAATTAAATTAGTGGGAAGATTTGTTACTATAGAAGAATTAATGCAAGAAGTAGAAAAAGATAGTTTATTTTATCGCAATTCTAATGGTGGGGTAACTTTATCTGGGGGAGAGCCAACAAAACAGTTTGAATTTATTTTAGAGTTTTTTAAAAATTGTAAAGAAAAAGGCATCCACACCACATTAGATACATGTGGTTATACATCATGGGATTTTTTAAAAAGGATTTTAGAATATACCGACTTGGTTCTATATGACATTAAACATATTGATCCTGAAAAACATAAAAAATTAACAGGTGTTTCTAATGAGATTATTTTAAATAATGCAAAAAATTTATTAAGTGCCAAAGTGCCAACTATTTTTAGAATACCTATTATCCCAGGATATAACGATGAAAAAGAAAATATTGAAGCCACAGCAAGATTTTTAAAAGAAATTGGAGGGAAAGAGGTAAATCTCCTTCCTTATCATAGATTAGGTATAAGAAAATATGAAAGACTTGGGATAAATTATCCTTTAAAGATTAAATCACCTAATAAAAAATCCCTTGAGGAGATAAAAACAATTTTTGAAGAAAAAGGATTAAAATGCATAATAATATAAGGCTTCCTTACATAAAGCATATTGTTCCCATAGAGGCTATTTTAACAGAAAGGATAAAAAGGATAAAAGAAAAAATCAGAAAAACACCTGTTCATGGGGATTGGGAAAGGGATCATATTTTTACTGAATATTGGCGGCAATCTGATGGTGAGCAGATTTATATAAGGCGAGCAAAGGCATTTTATAAGGTATTAAAAGAAAAAAGCATAAGGATTTTTGATGATGAACTCATTGTAGGAGCACCGACAAAGTATCTTTCTGGAGGTGCATTTTATCCAGAATATAGCTGTGATTGGATAGAGGAAGAATGGGATAAATTTGCTTCAAGAGAAGGTAAGTTTGTTCCAGTTGGAGATAAAGAGACTGTATTGAAAGATATTGAATTTTGGAAAGGGAAAACTTTATTTGATAGGCAATTAACTTTTTTCTCTGAGAAATGGAATCTTTTGCAAAATCTTTTTATCTCAAGGATCACTGCAGGTGACAGACCCTCTGCACATGGACGTCAAATAGTAGATTTTAAAAAAGTATTAAATAAGGGATTAAAGGGTATTATTTCAGAAATAAAGCAAATGAAAGAAAAAACACCTTTAAATACCACAGAGGATTTAAATAAGCATTATTTCTGGGATGCCTGTATCATTGCTTGTGAAGCAGTGATTAATTTTGCCAAAAGACATGCTGAATTAGCGAGAGAAATGGTGAAAAATGAAAAAAATAAAGAAAGAAAAAAAGAATTGGAGAAGATTGCAGAGATTTGTTCAAAAGTGCCTGAAAATCCAGCCAATTCATTTTATGAAGCCTTGCAATCACTATGGTTTATCCACTTATGTGTAGAGATAGAAAATAACTCATTTGGTTATTCTTTAGGTAGGATGGATCAATATTTATATCCTTTTTATAAAAAAAGCATAGATGAAGGAGAAATTACAAGGGAAAAGGCAGCCGAATTATTGGCTTGTTTATGGCTTAAATTTAATACCATCCATTGGATAACAAAGTATTCCATAGCAGCCATTACCCAAACAAGCAATTTCCAAAATGTCACTATAGGAGGAAGAGATAATAAAGGTAGGGATGCAAGTAATGAATTATCTCATCTTATCGTAGAGGTTGATACAGCCTTAAAATTACCACAACCAACACTTTCTCTTAGGTATCATGACTGCATAAATGAAGTGTTTTTATTTAAATGCGCTGAAGATATTGCTACAGGTGGAGGAAAGCCTGCTATTTTTTGTGAGAATTATGCATATTCTGTTTTGCCTTTATATGGGGTGCCATTAGAAGATGTAATTGAGTTTGCCCCTATTGGATGTGTAGAGATGGGTATACCTGGAAAAACATCCCTATTTGCTGGCTGTTTTATTAGTCTTCCCCATTGCCTTGAATTGGTCTTTACAAATGGCATTCATAGAAAGACTGGAAAAAAGATAGGTATAGAAACAGGAGATGTTGAAACATTTTTAAGCTTTAATGATTTTATAAATGCATTTTTTAAACAATTTGAATTTATCCATCATATTATTGTAAGTTATTTTAAAATTAGTCAGGTAGCTATAAGACCATACTTTGTCCCTTGTCTATTTAACTCAAGTTTGATTTCTGATTGTATTATTAAAGGAAAGGATCTTCATAGTGGTGGGGCAAGATATAATCAATTTTTTGCTACATATCCCGTAGGAATGGTAACAACAGTAAATTCACTTTATGCTGTGAAAAAGTTAGTATATGAAGAAAAAAAGATTAGCATGAAGGAACTTAAAGAGGCATTAGAGAAAAATTTTGAAGGAGAATACCGTAAAATAAGAAAAATTTGTTTAGAAGTGCCTAAGTATGGGAATGATATTGATGAAGTGGATGATATGCTTGGGGATTTATTTAAAGAAATTAGCAAGATTGTAATGAAAGAAAAAAATGCCTTTAATCATCCTATAGCCCCTGCTTATCTTGGTGTGACTGCCCATTATTTTCATGGAATAGGCTGTGGGGCTACACCTGATGGGCGTTTAGCCTATACTCCTTTTGCAGATGGTTCTTTATCTGCCTACCCTGGTACAGATAAAAATGGACCAACAGCACTTATAAAATCAGCAACAAAGGCAAATACTTCTCCTGCAGTAGCTACGCTTTTTAATATAAAATTGAATCCTTCTATTTTTAAATCAGCAGAGGGAATGAGAAAATTTTTAAGTCTTGTTAAGACCTATTCTGATTTAGGTGGTTATCATATCCAGTTTAATGTCATTGATAAAGAAACATTATTAAAGGCAAAAAAGTATCCTGAAAGGTATAGAGATTTATTAATCAGAGTGGCAGGATTTAGTGCCTATTTTGTAGATTTATCACCTACTGTTCAGGATGAGATTATTGCAAGAACAGAACATAATTTTTAAGGGGTGAAAAAATGAGAGTCTTATTTTTACAACCTCCTCTTGGGAGTTGGGTTTGTTGGGGAAAGCATGTTGCTATTAATGTAAATCATGCACAGTTGGCAGCAAATCTTAGAGAATGGTATCCAGAGATAGAGATAAAGGTATTGGATTGCAAGGCATTAGATATGGATGAAAGAAAGATGCTTGATGTGATTAAAGAAATAGAGCCTGACTTGGTCTATATGGGAGATGCCTTACAGACAAATGGTGTGGCAGCTACTCATCCCCGTTATAAAAGGACAGCTAGTTTGATTAAAAAATTAAATAAAAATATAAAGATATGTGTAGGTGGATTCTTTTATGGAGCAAATGCTCCCCAAATATTAAAAGAAACAAAAGAATTTGATTTTATTATTTATGGAGAAACAGAAGTCACTATGCCTGAATTAGCTAAAGAATTGAGTAAGAAAGAGCCAGATATCCCTTCGATAAAAGGGCTTGCTTATTGGGATAAAGATGAAGTAAAAGTTACCCCTTATCGCCCTTTATATGAAAATTTAGATGACTTACCACTTCCAGCATATGATTTATTCCCAATGGAAAGGTATAAATATATGGAGACTTATCATTCTAGAGGTTGTCCAAATGGATGTCGTTTTTGTGTAGGTTGGACAAATTATGATCCAAGAGGGAATAAAGATTGGATGCATTATCGCATAAGATCTGCTAAAAGGGTGGCAGATGAATTAGAGTTTTTAGAAAAAAGATTTGGTGTGAAATATATAGTAATGATGGATGAGGATTTTAATGTTTATCGTTCAAGGATTGAGGGATTAATAGAAGAGATATTTAAGCGAGGACTTAAGGTAAAATATTTCTTTATGGGAAGAGCGCCTTATTTTTTAAGAGATAAGGATTTACTTAAAGATTTAAAAAAATCGGGGTTTATTCAATGTCTATTTGGTCTTGAGGTAACAGATGAAAAGACATTAAAAAAGATTGGGAAAGGGATTACGGTGGAAGAAGTAGAAGAAGTAGTAGCAAAATGTAGGGAAAATCATATTGGGACTTTAATTTCTTGGATGGTAGGGTTTCCAGATGATGATGAAGAGACTATTAAAAAGAGATTTGAAAGGTTAGATAAAATTGACCCAGATATCTCTTCTCTTCAAATGTTAACACCATTACCAGGTATCCCTATGTATTCTGAGATTGAACCTTATATTGAAGAAAGGGATTTAAGCAAATGGGACTTTTTTCATCCTGTGATAAGGACAAAATATTTAACAAGAGAAGAATTGGGGAAATTAGCTGCTTGGTGTAATTATAAATTCTTTAGTAATCCGGAAAGGAGAAAAAGAATATTGTTTAATAAAAATTTGGATCCATTTTGTAGAATTTCTTTTAGAGTCTATATAAAAACAATAAATGATTATACAAGAGCAGCTATTAAAGGAGAAGTTTTTATTTAACCTTACTCTTTTGATTTTCACCTTTATATGGAACAGGTATATATTGAACAGAAGGTCGTCTTTGTACAGGTTGAGGATAAAGGCTCATAAGTTGATAGATTTCTACTGGCATATTTGTAGAGACAGGCAGACCTAATTCCTTTGCTTCTTCATAAGTAATAGGATAATCATGTGTCCATTCTCCTCTTGAAAGTAAATCCGCAATCTCTTCTGCCTTTTTCTCTGGCATCTTTCCCATCAAGATATTTTTTATACATTTTTTTACCTGTTTAATTGCCTTATTTGAAATATCAGCCAAAATTAATGTTTCATCATCAATATCATTTAAATTTTTTTGTTCTAAAACTTTAAGAATAGAAGCTGCTGGATATTGTCCTAATTGAGGATCAACCGGACCTAATACTGCATAAGGGTCCATAATAATTTCATCAGCTGCCAAAGCAATAAGTGTACCTCCTGACATGGCATAATGAGGTATAAACACAGTAACTTTAGCCTTATGTGCTTTTAAAGCAAATGCTATTTGTTCAGCAGCTAATACTAATCCACCTGGAGTATGAAGGATGAGATCAATCGGAATATTGGCGTCTGTCATCCGGATGGCTCTTAAGATTTCTTCTGAATCTTGGATATCAATATATTTAACAATTGGAAAACCAAGCAGACTCATAGTTTCTTGTCTGTGAATCATAGCAATTACACGACTGCTTCTTTTCTTCTCAAGCTGACGGAGCAATTTTAAACGAGCGGCTTCAAGCATTTTTCTTTGAATGATAGGAGTAATAGCAGAAACCATAAAAAATATCCAAAGTAAATCAAAAAAACCAAAACCCATTTTTGTCTCCTACCATGGTTTGAATTCGTCAGGAAACCAGCGACGACGTTTTTTTCTAAAGAAAAATACTAAAATAATCCCACAAATAAAACCACCAATATGTGCCCACCAAGCTACTCCTTCATAAAAAATACCTGGAGTAAGAATAGCAAAAGTACCTTTAAAAAATTGAATCATAAACCAGAAAAATAAGAAAAATACTGCTGGTATCTCTATTAATGTAAGGAAAAGGAAAACAGGAACAAGGGTAATTATTCGAGAATATGGAAAAAGCACATAATAAGCTCCCATTACACCAGAAACTGCTCCACTTGCACCAATAGTAGGAATAGTAGAATGAGGATGGGTATAAATATGACATAAAGCAGCACCAATTCCACAAAGTATATAAAATATCAAAAAGCGTTTATGTCCTACTGCATCTTCTACATTATCACCAAAAATCCATAAATACCACATATTACCAATTAAATGAAACCAACCACCATGCAGAAACATAGAGGTAAAAAGAGGTATATATTTATCAAAAAAGTAATTTAAACTAGAATAGAGAAAATATCTTTTTGGGACTACACCATAAATAAAAACAAATTTTTCTACATAAGGTCCAAGTGAAATTTGATAAAAAAACACTAAAACATTAAAAATAATAAGAGAGATTGTTACCCATGGAAAAGTGCGAGAAGGAATTGTGTCCTTTAAAGGAAACATACAAACACAATATAATAATAAATAATTTTGGAGTCAATAAATAATTAAATTGAACTTTTCTCAAAATCGTAAATTTATTTTATCAAAATAGTAAAAAATTTAGTGGCGCCGTTTTATGGCATTTGCTTGTATGGTTCTATTCATTAAAACTCAGTCCCATTTCTTGAGATATTCTTTTAAGCCTTTTAATCAAACGTCCATATTAGAATTCCTATTAGTGCTGCTGATGCAAGGAGGTTTATTCTCTATAAATTGCAATACTTCTTCATGATCCGCTTGAATTGCCATAGGTAGGGTTTCTAAACCAAGTTTAACTAACTTAGTTTTTTCTTTGATGCCCGTCAATTTTGATCCTTATCAGTCAACTTATCGTCTATGTTTAATGTTGTTCTCATAGTTTATCACCTATAATACTGCATCTTGTCAACTACCTTTTTATTTTTGTGGATAAAAACTAAGCGCCGTTTACGGCGTCTGCTGAAGTGGTTCGTTAGAATTCTGCTTTTAATTTATTTTTTAAATCGCTGTCTGTATCTTGAAGACATTAAGTAAGTAGTGTAATCTGAATAAAAATAGATTATAAATAAGGACAATAATAGTGGATAATCCTGTTTTAAAGGCTATTTATAGTAGAAGAAGTGTTAGGGAGTATACGGATCAATCTGTTTCAAGGGAAATTATATTAGAGATTATTAAAGCTGGCACCTGGGCACCTTCAGGTTTAAATAATCAGCCTTGGCGGTTTGCTATTGTTTGGGATAAAGAAGTCAAAGAACAAATTGCTGTCCAAACTAAATATGGAGGCATTGTTAAACAAGCGCCAGTAATTATCGCTGTTTTTGTAGACAAAAATGCCATGTATCATGAAGTTAAAGATCATCAAGCCATGGGAGCTTGTATTCAAAATATGCTTTTGGCCATTCATGCCTTAG
>JAJSZS010000014.1 GCA_030262725.1 Candidatus Desulfofervidus auxilii
AAAACAACCTTACGAAATTTTAGGAGTTGAAAAAGAATTTTGGGAAGATTTTGAAGACGAATTTTGTGAAGCTCTTGATAATTCAAAACATTTTCGGGAGTTTTATCAACGTTGTCAAAAGTTTTCAGAGAATTTTTTAGCTATGATGTTAGCTGAATTTAGTGCTGGATTAGGTATTCTTGCCTTGCGTGAAGTTTATTTAGAGGTTTATATTGTTTTGGGTAGTTGTTTTATGTTTGACCTTGAAAAATATCACCCTGATAGTGATTATATAGATTCTGCCTTTTTATTTGAAAAATTAAAACGACTTCCTAAAGAACTTCTAATAGCTTTTTTGTGGTTCATGGTTGAAGCAATCGGACAATGTAATTTCAGTTTAAATAAAACCATAATTAATTAAGGATGGTAGGAGGAAAAAATGGATTTGAAAGAAAAGTTAGAGAAAGTTTGTGAGATTTGTGAAAGGATAAGAAAAGAAATGTTGGTTAAATGGGTTGAAAGCATAGTTTATGATAAAGAAGAAGAATATTTAGAATTTATAAAAAATGTAGTTTGTGGTTTGAGTGATGAGGAATTAAAAAAATTTTATAATAAATATTTTGGAATAATAAATTAATTGGGGGAAAGTCATGCATATCCTATGCTTATGATGCTGAAGGGCTTTTTTTAAGATTTATTGAAGAAGTAAGACGTCATGCTGAAGGTGAGAGAGATAATGGAAGCGATTAAATCAGGTATTGATGCAGCTAAAGAGGATTATTATAACTGGATAGCCAATTTTTTCCCTGAATATAAACCTTATTTAAAGTCGCCATCTAGGTCGGAAGTATTAAGTGCTTTTTCTGATACAATAAAGAAGATTTTACCTGAAAAAATTAAAGAGTTGAAAAAGCGTCAAAAAGAATTTGAAAATAAGTTAAAAAGATTACCTCCTCCAAGAAATGAATATGAATTTGTGGCAAGGAGAGCAATTTTGAATTTTGTCATTGAGGAGTATGATAAAAAAATAAGAGAGTTGTATAGTTTTTTAAAGCCTAAAAAAGTAAAAAAACAAAGAGAAAAAGAAAAAATTACAGAATTTGATATTGAAAGAGCAAAAGAATATCCCATTGTCACTTTAGCTGAAGAACTTGGTTTTAGCCCTAAAAGAGTTGGACAAAATTATTTTATTAAATGCCCTTTTCATGAAGAAACACATCCAAGTTGTTGCCTTAATCCTGAAAAAAACATTTTTTACTGCTTTGGATGCCAAAAAGGTGGTAATGTAATTACATTTTATATGGAAGTTACAGGAAAAACGTTTAAAGAAGCAGTTGAAGATTTAGCATTTGACAAATTTTAAAAAATGAGCTATATATCCCAAAAGGAGGTGAGAGAATGGCTAAAGAGAAAAAAGTAAATCCAAGGGTTGATTTTTTGTTAAGGATTCCACCAGAATTGATGAAGGAAGTTAATGATTATTCAAAGAAATTGGGTATCACAAAAACTGAGCTTATCAAAATAGGAATCGAAAGGTTATTAAGAGACCTTAAAAAAGAAGATAAAAAATAATGGTGGTTAGTTACTCTAGATTAAACAGGTATAGAACTTGTGGTATTTCTTATTATTTTTACTATATCGTTGGTAAAAAATATCCACCAACTATTGGTATGATTTTAGGCACTGCTTTCCATGATACTTATAAACTAAATTTCAAACAAAAATTGGCAATCAATGAAGACATGTCTGTTGAGAATCTTCAAAAGATTTTTATAAAAAAATATGATAAGTTAGTTAAAAAAGTCAGATGGTCACCAAGTCAAATAGGTAAGGAAGAAGAGCTTTTAGAATTTCATAAAAATAAAGGTCTTAAGTTAGTCAAATTGTTTTACCCTATTGCTCAAAAGCTTATTCCTCTCAGTGCTGAAGATAAATATAGAGTGAAAATACCAAAAGAAAATCTTGAAATTATTATCAAACCTGACCTTATTGTTTATGATGGTATTATTGACTTTAAAACTAAAACAAGAAAATCTGTCCCTGATTTTAATCAACTTTTACTTTACTCTTTTGCTTATAAAGAACTTTGTAAAAAACCTCCTAAACATTTAACTTTTTATGACCTTATTTACACAAAAACTAAAGAATATATTTTAAAACATAGCATTGATGGAAATGTAGATGCACAGCCAGAAATACTGATTCAAGAAGTAAAAGCTATATTAAAAGCGATAGAAAATAAAATCTTTTTTCCTGCACAGCCTAACTCATGGAAATGCAGTGCTGAGTATTGTGAATATTATGATGAGTGCCTTTATGGGAAAAGAAGACATGAAACCTACCAAAGAATCGAAGAATAAAAAAGAAATTAAAATACCTAGCTTGTTATTTAACCTTTTAACTCCAGAAGAAAAAAGAAAAATCTTTTTAAAGAAAGAAATTAAATTAATTAAAATAAAAAAGGAGGAATAGTTATGGATTATAAAGAAGTCCTTGAAATTGCAAATATTTTAGTGCAGAGTGGTCTTTTTCCTAATGCAAAGAATAAAGAAGGTGCATTTGCAATACTTGAGTATGGTAGAGAACTTGGAATCCCACCTGTAGTAGCCTTACAGAATATTTCAATTGTGAAAGGAAGGCTTTGTTTATCAGCACAATTAATGTTAACGTTAGCAATTAGAAATAATGTGATCTATCAAATTGAAAAAAATGATGACCATGAATGTATTATCAAATTCACAAGAATAATTAGAGATAAAGCCGTAAGTTATATAAGCAGATTTACAATAGAGGAGGCTAAAAAAGCACAATTGATAAGACAGGATAGTAATTGGTTGAAATATCCAAAGGATATGCTTTTTCACAGGTGTGTCAGTAGAGGGTTAAGAAGAGTAGCTCCTGATATTATCATGGGTGCTTTATTACCTGAAGAGGCAAGTGAAATCAAAGAAATAGAAGCAGAAGAAGCAGTAGAAGAAGAAAAAATAGAACCTTTAGAAAAAGCACCAGAAGCTTTAGAAACAAAGAAAGGTAAGGTAATTGAAATACCTAAAGAAAAAGAAGAAGAGAAACCTTTAGAAACACCTTTATTATTAGATGGAGTAGCTCAAGAAGAAGAAGTTGAGGTTATAAAGGAAGAAGAGGAAGAAAAAAAGGAAGAAGAGGAAAAAGAAGTAGGTAAAGAAGAAAATTTATTTGAAAGCTTAAAAAAAGAGATAGATGAAATTGATACTATAGATAAACTTGTTGATTGGGTGTCAAATAAAAGGTCTATTATTGATAAAATGAAGCCCAACGAAAGAGACGAAATTAAACGTTATTATCAGAATAAATTAATTCAACTTTCTGAATAACTTTAAAGAATGCAACAAAAACAACAAATTGCTAAGTGTCTTGGAATGTTTTATTTTCTGAATGGAGAAGAAATACCTCATAAATGGAGAAGACAATTAGCAGAAATGTTCATAATAATGTGTTTATTTTCTTATGATACTACAGTGGATGATTTGTTATATAAACATGGCTTGTTAAAAAAAATAGAAAAAAGAAAAAATGATCCATTATGGAAAGATATATTTGAATTACTGGCAACTTTTACTGAAAAAGAAATAAATCCAATATCAGTTTGTAAGAATTATATATGGTTTCATTATTGTTGTAGCACAGATATGCAAAAAACATGTCCTGTTGCAAAAATGTTTCATTTTAGAGAGCTTCCTAATTTTAAAATAATTAAAATATATCGTAAGCAGGGTCCTGATATTTTTTATGATATTAAATTAAATAGTCATTATAAAATACTTAAAAATGTGACATCAAAAAATTTATTAAATTTTTCATCAATAGAAAGTCTTTTTTTAGATTTTTTTGGTTTTGTTCCAGTAAAGCCACAATCACCAAAATGGAGAGAAATAGTTAGATTTTTAATTGATACAGTAACTGAAGTTATTCCTATGCCAAAAGATCAATATGAACAAAGAGAATATGGTAGAATAGAAAAAGTTTTAAGACAGTTAGCAACTAGAGTTGAAGCTGAATATACACTAAAACAATGGAAAAGAGATTTACCTGTTTATCATCCTGAAAAAGCAGTATTTTGTTTCCCAACAGATTCTATCATAAATGAAATAAAAGCAAGAAAAATTGCCTTTCCTAATGAAAAAATCTTCCAAATTCTTCAAGAATTTCATCATTGGAAGCTAGAAGATATAATTATTGAAGGCAAAAAAGTAAAAGCTTGGGTAGCTCCTTTTGGTTTAGATGTTTTTAAGGAAGAAACTAATGTCTAAAATTATAGCTATCACTTCTCTTATTATAATATACAAAAACCCCCTTTTTTTCCGCTGTTCAAATGGAATATGAAATGTTCCATATTCCAATGAGTATTTCTTTTAATAATATATAGGGCACTTAATAACAACAAAGAGATTGGAACATAAAACTTCATATCCTAATGGAATATGGTTATTTTTTTAATTTTTTTATAATATATAGGATAGTTATTTACTGCAAAAAAACCGACTACCAATAAACTCTTTGGAAGAATGCATTAATATATATTTAATTTTTAATAACATATACGATACTTAAAGCATATATCTCTCCATTAAAAAAATACATTCCATATGTATTTTTTAATAAATATCCTATTTATAGTATAAAATTAAATATGGATTAAACACCACATATATATTCCATTCGCACTGCTGTGAAAACAAAAGTTGCGGGTTTAAGTAAATGTCTAAATGCCCAATAAATCAATAAAATTTGTAAATACCCAATAAATCAATAAAAAAAGTATAGTCCAAAGTAATTTTTGAAATAACTTACCTATATTTTATAGGAAATTGATATATATAGAATTTAGTTATGGAAGTATATAGTTTGTTAGAATGTTTTTTATAAAATATAGGAGATTTACGTAAAAATGAAATTATTGCTATATATAAAAAAGGCATATGCCAAATTAAGTATATATTCCGTATTTTTTGCAGAATGTAAGTTTCGGATATTTTGTAATATTTTTAAAAAAAAGGGTGTTAAAAAGAAGGAGATGATATTTTACATTCCGATATGGGAGAATAAATAAGTTATGTATAAATCATTAAAAGTGGAAATATTTGGAATATTGCCCATAAAATATTCCATTTGAACAGCGGAAAAAAGGGGGTTTTTTATATAATATAATAAGGAGGGGCTTGACAAAGTTATTGAAGTATTATATATATAAACAGGAGGTGGTAAGATGTTTTACAAGGAGCTTGACCGTCATGTGATGTGTATTTTGTATTTTAATAAGGATGAGTATAAAGAAATAATAAAGAAAATGGCTGAAGATTATGGGATTGATTTAGAAGAAATTTTTTTAAGGTTTTGTAGATGGCTTTGTTTAGAGCAATTGGATAAAGAAAAATTACTTAAAGGTAAAATTGAGAAAATGGTAGACCCAGTTATTCCATATTTTTATAGTCTACCGATAGATGTTCGTGTTGCTTTAAAGTGGGTTTATGATGTTGATGTTGAAGACCCTTCTCGTTTGAAGAAGATCTTATTAGGGTTAATTACTTCAAATCCTGAAGTGCAAAAATATTTGATTGATGTTGAAAAAATTGAACTTAAAAATATTTCAGAAGATAAGTTAAATAAAGCTATAAAAGATCCAATAGTTTCATATTTTTCTACTTTACCTAATCACATTCGTGCTCTTATAAAAGCTATTTATAAAGTGGATATTGAAAATCCTGCACATTTAAAAGAAGTTTTATTGAAATTAATTACTTTTCCTTTAAAACAACATTTATTTAAACCTATAAAAGAAATAATTAAACCAAAAGAAATTCGTCATCAAAGATATGGTTATTTATCTTGTCCATTTTGTGGGAAAAATCATAATTTATCAAAACAAAAAAGTGATCGTGCTGGTATTTATGTTACTTATTGTTATTTAAGGAAGATAAAGTTTGTTTTACATAGAAAAAATTTAAGGGGTTTGAAAGAATATGGAATTTTCCCTTATAAAAAAGATCATTGTGAAACTTTTACAAGAAGATTTGATATTAAGGATTTAAAGTGTGTAGTGCCTTTAACTTTAGTAAAAAATCTTTCGTTTTATTGTCCTTTTTGTAAAAAGAAACATGATGTGGAGTTTAAAAAAAGTAGGAGTGTGCTTAAGGTATTTTGTAAAGATGCTGAAATGGATATAATATTTTATGATATTGAAGATGTTGTTCATGGTAATCCTTTTTTTGTAAGATGGGAGTTATAAAATATTTTGGTCCCCCAGGCACAGGTAAAACTAGAACATTAATAGGTATATTAAATAATTTAGCGAAGAAGTATGCTCCAGATAAGATTGGTTTTTATTCATTTACAAGAGCAGCGGCATATGATGCAAAGAAAAGGGCTGTAGCTGTGACAGGAAAGGAGTGGAAGGATTTTTCTCATTTTGGCACTATACATTCAGAATGTTTTAAGCAACTCAATTTGGATAAAGCTCAAGTGCTTGATGAGCATAAATTTGCTGAGTTTTGTGAGAAAAATGGTTATGAATATAAATTGAGAAAAACTATGGTTGAAGAGGCACTTGAATTTGGCATGGATATTTATGATGTGGTTAATATTGATAATACAACAACAAAAATGTATGCACTTTATCAATTGTCAAGAGAATTGATGGTGCCTCCTGAAAAAACTTTACATGAATATTTAAACTATTTCCCAGAGCCAAGTTATGGTATTAATGTTGTTAAATATAGGGACTTTATAAAAAAATACAATTTATATAAAGAAAAGAATGGTTTATTTGATTTTAGTGATTTTGTTGAGATATGTTTAAAAGAGGGTTTGGTTCCAGAGCTTGATGTTGTATTTATTGATGAGTGTCAGGATTTGACAAGGCTTGAGTGGGAATATGTTAAGCGTTTGATAGCGAATGCCAAGATAGCTTTTATTGCGGGAGATGTGGATCAAACTATTTATGTATGGAGAGGTGCAGCACCACAATATTTTCTTAATTTTCCTGGTAAGGATAAGATGTTGACTGATAGTCATAGAGTGCCAATTGCGGTTTGGAAGAAGGCTTTTAATTTAATTAAAAGGAATCATATTAGAAAGCAGGATTTAATTTATTTACCTAAAAATGAGAAAGGAGAATTTAAATATATTAGGGATATTAATTATTTAGATTTTGACCAGTTATTAAATGAGAAAACCTTTATTTTAAGTAGAAACTGGTTTTTTTTAAAAGAAATAGCAAAAACTTTAGAAAAGTCAGCTATACCTTTTGTAACTATTGGTTTAACTTCTTTATATAAAAAAAGTATAGTTGATGCAATTATGGCTTTAGAAAAAATTAGAAAAAAAGAACCAGTTGTTACAAGTGATTTAAAAGCATTATTTAAATTGATTAGTGCAAAACCGTGGCTGGTGTTGGGTGCAAAAACAAAAATTCAAAAAGAGAAAAAAGAAAAATTTTATAATTTTGATGAGTATAAACAATTTATGACAGAATTGTTTTTAAATAAAATTAGTAAATTAGAAGATGCTTTGGATGTTCTTAAAATAGATGCAAGTTATAAAAATTTTTATTTAAAACTTATTAAAAAAGGTATTGAATATTTGCAAAAAGAACCAACGATTACACTTGCAAGTATTCATTGGTCAAAGGGTCTTGAAGCAGATAATGTTATTTTAGTTTCTAATATTAGTTATAAGACTTTAATTTCAACCAAAGTATATCCAGAGGATGAAAGAAGAGTTTTTTATGTTGGTATGACTAGGGCAAAAAAAAGATTATATATTTTAGAGCCAAATTATGAATATTTTTATGAGGAGTTGTTCCGATGAAGTTTTTAGTAATTAAAGGTTCTTTTTTTAAAATTTGTAAGGATGGTAATATAGAAATTGGTAACATGGCAGATGAGGATGGTTATTTAATCAAGCATAATGATAGATTTAAATTCATACCTGCAACATGGGATGAGAAAGTTGATGTTTTATTGGAGAGGAATGCGCATATTAAAGGAATGATTTTATGTCCTGTTTTTCGTCCTTTTGAGGTAGTAATAGTTGATGATGATTTGATAGAAATTCCATATCCCCATAGAAAAGTATATAAGTGGGCAGTGACTTATGAAGTTTTTGATGACTTACAAAAAGCAATGGAAAGGTCAAGAGAATTAGGGGAAAAATTTTTTGATGGTGAAGTTGATTTTTATAAAAGGAGAAAAAGATGAAAATAAAAGTAGATCAAGTAAGTGATAATGTAGTTAATATAAGAGTTTTTGAAGAAAATAAAACATTAGTTGATGCTCATATTAGCTTTGATTTTTTGTTAAAAGTTTTAAATTTTCTTTTAAAGGGGTGTGGTAATGGGGAGACCATTTTATCTAAGAAAGAATATGATAGATTGGGATGCAATTGCGTGGATAGAAGGTTATGTGGATGCGAGAGAAATGCTAGAAGATTTGTATGTTATAAAAAAAATGTCGCTTCGTGCTATTGGAAAAAAACTGGGGTTATCTGGAAAAGCTGTTGCTGATAAGGTAAAGGAATTAGGATTAGAAAGAACTTATTGGAGACCGTGGCGTAAAAGAGAGAAAGAGCTGGCTTTTATAGAACAGGAATTAGAAAAAGGAAAGACATTAACAGAAATATTAAAAGAGCTTGGATATGCTGGTAGGTTTAATATGTCACTTTATAAAACAATTAAGAAAAGAGGGTGGGTAAAGAGGTGGAAAGGAAGAAAAGTTTTTTGGGTTAAAGAGAATGGATAAAGATTTATTTAAAAAATGGTTAAAAATTCTTCAAGTATTTGATGGTGTTTTATTAGTGCGTAGTCGTATTTTAGGTGAGACAATTGCTTTTTGTGTAAGGGAGAAAATAAATGAATATAGAAATAAAGGATATGTGGTTTATGCTCCAAGTGAAGTAATTTATTTAGTTTTAAAAAAACCTAATAAAGAGGCTTTAATAACAATTCATAATATTAAAAAATTTTTGGGGGGTGTTATCGTTGAGAAGAGAAGCGACTAAGGAGGAGTTGGAAAAATTTATTGAGGTTTGTAGAAAATTGTTGGATAAATTAGAAAAAGAAAATCCTGAAAAATTTTTATCTGGTTTATGTATTATTGCATATAAAGATGGTTTTATTGAATGTGTTCCACTTGGTTATGGTAACAATTTGGTTGCGATGTGTTTAGAGTTTTTCTATAATGCGAATATTTTACCTGAAGATATGTTAATGAGATGGAAAGAGGATGTATTGAGTTTTTTAGAAAAGGCGCAGGAGGTGAATGTCCATTGATGTTTGGGCTTGATAAAGAGACTATTAAATTAATTTATGAATTATCAGAGCAGTATGGTGTGAGAAAGGTGGTAAAGATTTTAAATCAAAAAGGTGTGTTAAGTAAGAAAGGTAAGCCTATATATAAAAGGATGATTCAGGAGATTTTAAAACAGGATTTTGATTTTATTGACCCAGAATTAAAAGAAAGAGTAAAAAAAGCACAAAAAGACCGAGTTAGAAATATGTTTAAAGATGCATTTAAGACTACTGCAATTATGACATATTGGTGTCCAAAATATGATTGTTTTTTTACTAATCCAGAGACATGTTTTTATAAAATCTATAAAAAAGGATGTATTGAAAATTGTAATGTGGGTAAAAAACTTGTTGAAAAATTTCCTAAAAAATTTAAAGAAGTTAAACGAAAACTTGAAGCGTTAAGTAAAAAAGTATTTATGCCTCAAGAACCAATTTTAGATGTCAGTTTAGTTGAAGAAATACCTTTTAGCCAGTTGGATGAGTTAGAAATTTAAGGAGGTAAGTATGAAGAGTTTTTGGCGTATTTTTAAAGGTTTTCTTTTAGCTATTTGTTGTATAGTTTTTTTGTTAAGTTCAGCAGGGTTGATGAGTCTGGGAGTTTATAAATTGATAATGTTTTTTGAAATTAGTGTAAGAGATTTAATTTTAATTTGGGCAGTAAGTTGTTTGTTGTTAATTTTTGAATTTTGGAGAGATGAAGGGCAAGATAGATTGTGAAAACTTTGGCACGGAGAAATGTGCTTTTAAAAATATAGAAGATCCTGATTTTAAATTTTACTGGAGTTATGATAAGGGTGATTTTTGGGAAGTGGAAATAGTGTTTGATTGCAGAGAGATTTGTCCATTTTATAAACCAAAGAAAAAAGGAGAAGAAGATGCAAATAAAAAATCTAACAATTAATGATAAGATAGAACTGTTTAATTTGTTGGTTATTGGATTAAAATTGAAAATTGTCACTCCTAAAACAGCGTGGAAATTGCTTTATCCTATTTTAAAAGATTATAAGAAAAGCATTCAGGAAGCAGGAGTTAAAGCTGTTAAAAAAGATGGGGTTGTTGTTTTAGAAAGTTTAGCTGGAAAAATTATAAGAAAAGAAATGTGGAGTGATGATTTTCTTTATTTTAATAAGGAATTTTTTGAAGAAGAAGTGCCATTAGAAATTGGCGATCTTTATCTTTCAAAGGATTTTAGTATTATTGGTGAGGTTGTTGCAAATTTTAATTTAAAATTAGTTGATATTTATGGAGAAAAAGAGGCTATAGAAAATTATTTAACATTTTTGAATAAGGTAAAAGAGGAATTTTTGAGTTTTGTAAATAAAAAAGGAGAAATAAAAGGAGAAAAAATAATTGATTTCTTAAAAGAGTTGAAGGGTTTGTTTGAAGCTGTTAAATGTGATAAAATAAGTTAAAAATTATAAAGGAGATGATAAAATGCAAGAGACAGAAAGATTATTATTAATTAATGAAGTAATGCGTGTTACAGCCAGAATAATGGCAAAAAATGCAATTGGTTCAGCTACTATTGTTTATTCTAAAAATGGGAAGACATATTTACTGACAAATCACCATGTGATTGAAAATAATATTGAATATAAGCAGGTATGGGATACTGTGATTAAAAAAGATGTGAAAAAAGATTTTACAAGTCCTGTTGAGGTTCATACTTATAGATTAGATGACACTGGAAGAGTTTTAGGTTTGCAGTCAGTTTTAGCTCATATTGCGGATTATAATAAAGAACAGGATATTGCTCTTTTAGTTATAGATGACCCAATGGAATATCCAACAGCAAAACTCTATCCTAAAGAAATGGCTGATAAAGTGCCTTTAATGGTGCCGCTTGCTTGTTGTGGTGCTGCTTTGGGGCAGAAACCTATTATTACGTTTGGTCATTTAAATGGAATACAAATAGAGATAGATAATTATGAGTATTACCTCAGCTCAGCTCCTGCTATATTTGGTAATTGTCTACCCAGTGATACGTTAATATCTATGTATGATGGTTCTGTTAAGAAAATATCAGAAATTAAAGAAGGTGATTGTGTTTGGTCTCTTGGTTATTATGGTTTAAAAAAATCTTATGTTAAACGTCTTATTAATAGTGGTAAAAAAACTATTTTAGAAATGAGAACAAAAACAAAAAAATTAAGAGCGTCTGATAATCATCCTGTTTTATGTCTTGAAAAAGTGTGGTCAGTGGATAATGAGGCTTCTTATACTCTTATTTGGAGAAAGCTTGGAAGTCTAAAAGAAGGAGATACTGTTATTACTTTAAATTCAAATAATATTAATTTTGAAAGAATTAGAAAAATAGAAACAGTAAGTGAAGAAGAAACTTATGATATACAGTTAGATAATATTCATAATTTCTTTGCTAATGGAGTTTTGGTCCATAATTCTGGCGGTGGTATTTTTACTCCAATTAATAATCACTGGTATTTCTTTGGCATTCCAAGTCGTGTTTCAGTAACTTTTCTAGGATGGGCAGCTAATGCTATTACTCATATGAGTTATTTTATGCCTATCAGTCGTATTTATAATTGGCTGGATGAGATTTGTTATCAATTTATTTATGATCCTAATTATACACCAGAACAGTGTGAAGAGCTAAGAAAGGAAAAGAAAGAAAGAGAATTGGCTATGTTTGTAAGAACAAAAAGTAGAGAGTAAATGGAATTTTAGGAAAACATGGAGAAATTAACAAAATATTTTGATTTCTTTTGTCTATTAGGGGATTCAAAAAGGCATAGATATGATGAAGAATTAAGACAAATTTTTATTCAAAAAAAACTTTCTAAATATTTTAAAAATGAATATGAAAGAATAGCATTTTTACGACTTGTATTTTCTTCTTGTTTTAAACATTCTTTTATTAACCCTTTTTTGATTGCTTTATTGGGATTAGCAAAAATTGAAAAACCGACTTTATGTGAGGAGTTTGTTGAAGAAATAAATGAAGAAATTGTTGAGCGACTTGCAAGGTATGATTATATGATTAAGGTTAATTATGAGCGTTTATTTAATTATACATACTATGGAGAGGTATGTGCAGATATGATAGGTGAAATTGAAAATAATGGTATAGATTTTGATTTTTATAAATTTGGAAATATTTGTTGTGAGATAGTAGAAAAAGTTTATTTTGATAAAAAAACTGGAAAAATTTGTTTAAAAATGGATAGTTTAACACTTCCAGAAAGATTTGTTGTAGGTTTAATATATCCTAATCTAAATTTTTTAGGTGATATGGTATTTAGGTGTGAGCAAGAATTGGAAAAAGATTTAGAAGATGATACTCGGCGTTATTATATTCCTTTGGAAGAATGAAAGAAATCCTTTATTTAATTGAAAAAGTTAGAAAAGAAAATCCATATCCTGAAAGTGTTTTTCCTGAAATAAGTTTAGAGGAATATAAAAAAATAAATGAATTGCTTATAAAACATTTAGGATTTCCTTTAGATAGGCTTTCAGGTAATATTGGAAGAAAGATTTGGAATATTTGTTTAGATCAAATTAAAAAATACTTAAAAGAAACATGGAGAAATTAACAAAATATTTTGATTTCTTTTGTTTATTAGGGGATTCAAAAAGGCATAGATATGATGAAGAATTAAGACAAATTTTTATTGAAAAAAAATTTTTTGAATATTTTATAAATGAATATGAAACAATACCACTTTTACGACCTGTATTTTCTTCTTGTTCTGAACATTCTTTCATTAACCCTTTTTTAATTGCTTTATTGGGATTAGCAAAAATTGAAAAACCGACTTTATGTGAAGAATTTGTTAAAGAAATAGATAAAGAAGTTGTTGAGCCAATTACAGAATATAATGATTATAGATATACAATTGAAGTTGATTATGAGCGTTTACTCAATTATACAAATTATGAAAAGATATGTGATATTATGGTAAATGCAATCTATGACAATGGTATAGATGTTGATTATTTTTATGAATTTGAGGGTCTTTGTTGGGAAATAATAGAAAGAGTTTATTTTGATAAAGAAACTGGAAAAATTTGTTTAAAAATGGATAATTTAACGTTTCCAGGGAGGTTTGCTTTAAGTTTAGTATGGTCTAGTGAAGATTTTTTATATGATATGGTGAATGAATGTATAAAGGAATTAAAAAGTGATTTAAAATATGACACTGAACGTTATTATAAGTGGCTAGAAGCTGGTTATTGCCCTAAGTGTGATGCAATAATCTTTCCTAAAAGTGCATATGAACTTGTATGTCCTGTTTGTGGGACTCCTTTAAAAAGAATAGAAGAATGAAAGAATATTTTAAAACAGATTTAGGGGTATTGTATCAAGGACATGTATTGGAAGTATTAAAAAGTTTACCTGATGAAAGCGTGGATTGTATTATTACTTCGCCACCTTACTGGAGTCAGAGATATTATCCTAATACAAATGTAATATGGGGTGGGAATCCTGATTGTAAACATGAATGGATAACTATAATAGCAAAACATGATAATTTAAGACCCAATAAGGTTAGTGAAAAAAGTTGTGTTGGTAGTAATAAAGTTTTGGATTTTAGAATTGGTGAGGATGTAGAGGAAGCAGTTTGCAAAAAATGTGGAGCATATTATGGTCAATTAGGATTAGAATTCAGTTTGGATTTATATATTGACCATCTTTTAGAAATAATGAAGGAATTAAAAAGAGTATTAAAAAAGACAGGAATTATTTATTGGAATCACAGCGATTGTTATTCAGGTAGTGGTAAAGGTTTTGGGATGGTGGACCCTAAATATCCTTCTGCTGTAAATGTGAGAAATATGATTAAACGCAAATTTAAAACAAATTTACCTAAAAAATGTATGTGTCTCCAGAATTATCGTTTTATTATACGTTGTATTGATGAATTAGGGCTTATTTTAAGAGATATAATAATCTGGGAAAAGACTAATCATCTTCCAGAAAGTTGTCGTGATAGATTTACAAGAGTTTATGAGCCAATATTTATGTTAACAAAAAGTGAAAAGTATTGGTTTGATTTAGATATAGTAAGAGAGCCTCATAAACAGAGTTCAATTGAAAGGGCAATGAGAGGTGTAAGTGAAAATCATAAATATGCAATTTTACCTGAATATGGAGGAGGAGGTGGTTTAAATAAACCAAGGTCTAACATTAAACATGATATAGCTCTTGGTAGGGTCGGTAGTTATGATGACCCTTTACATAATAGACCATTACATCCACTTGGGAAAAATCCTGGTAATATTTGGAAAATCCCAACTCAAAAATTAAAGGAAGCTCATTATAGTGCTTTTCCTGAGAAATTAGTTGAAAAGATAATTAAAACAAGTTGTCCTCAATATATATGTAAAAAATGTAAAAAAGCAAGGGAAAGGATAATACAGACTGTTTATGAATGGCAAATCAAAGGGAAAACAATGGGGGAAAAACAAAGCAGTAAACAAATGGCAACAATTCCTGGTCATGCTAATGCAATTCATTATAGCGTTGGCTGGACAGATTGTGGTTGTGATGCTGGTTGGAAGCCTGGTGTTGTTCTTGATCCTTTTTTAGGTTCTGGCACTACAGCAGTAGTAGCAGAAAAGCTAGGTAGATGCTGGATAGGTATTGAGTTAAATCCTGAATATTGTGAAATAGCAAAAAGGAGAATTTTAAAAAACCAAAAAAAATTGCCATTAGAATGTCTATGAGAATGCTTTGTATTTTTGATTTAGAGACTAACAGGTCTTATTATATTTGAATGCTTTTGAAACGTGCTTATAAGCCAAATATGAAGGTGTTTGGAATAATTTTAAATTAAAAAGGAGGTAAAAGATGAGAATTATTGAAATTGAATATGGTAAATTAATTAGTAGTGATTTTAATAACGAAAAAATCACAGTTAGGGCAGTTGTAGAGGAAGGAGAAAATCCTGAGGAGGTTTGTGATAAATTGAAAGAATTTGTTGAAAGGCAATTTGGAAGGGATATTAAAGAAATGGCTAAAAGAGAATTGTTAGAAGAGTTAAAACAGAGGTTGATGGAGTGAAAAAATTTAGTAGTTTTTATCAAGAAAAAAAAGATATAAGTGATGTAAAGATTGCGTCTTATAAAAAGATAAAGAAGTATTTTGTTTTATCTACAACAGTTGACCCTGTGTTAGCAGAAGATTTTTTATTAACTATTTTAAGATCTTATTCAAAATTTCCTCTTGATGATGCGATTATTTTGAGAAAGAAAGTTCCTTTTTATACAGCAGAAGTTAGAGATTTTATAGAGTGGAGAACATTAGATTATCTTAAACAAATTCCCATATTTTGTTGGATTTTTGTTTTTGCTTTGTGTGGGGTAACTGATGAGAAAATTTAGTGCCATTTTTCAAGAAAAAGAAAATATAAGTAAAGTAAGAATTATACATAAAAAAGGGATAACAGATTTGTTTTTTTCAGTTAAAGGTTATGACCCTAAGCGTTTTTCAAAATATATATATGAAATTTTTAAGGGTAGTCCTAAATTTTTTGATATAAAACTTTTTAGAAAGAGAATTCCTTTTTATTCAATAGAGATACGTGATTTCTTAGCATTAAATATTAAGAAAATTCCTATATTTTTTTGGATTTTTATTTTTGCCTTATGTGGAGTAGCTTATGAAAAAATTTAGTGCCATTTTTCAAAAAAAAGATAATATAACTAATGTAGAAATTGAATGTAGTAAAGGATCGCTACATTTATTTTTATATGAACTATATGATATTTATTTAAGAACCCGTTCCTTGTCGATTATAAAATCTTATAAAACCTTTCCTTTAAGGAAGGTAGTTGTTTATAGAAAAAGAGTGCCTTTTTATCATGGAGAGGTTATTTTAGGAATTGCGGAAGCTCCAACATTTTGTTGGATTTTTGTTTTTGCTTTATCTGCTTTAAAAAAATGAAGAAATTTACTTCTATTTTTTATAAAAAAGAAAACATAACTAAAGTGATATTGAAGTATATTAAATTAAAAGAACATCAGCTTTTTGATTGTTTTAAATTTAAAGAATCTGTATCTAGTAAAAAATATATTTTGCTTTTAAGGGAATTTTCACCACTTTTTCCTCTTAAGGAATTAGTAATAAGAAGAAAAAAAGTAATTTATCATTCTTCTTTATTTAAATCTTTCACATTCAGTCATGCTGCTGTTTTTAAAATTCCTGAATATGAAAGTAAATATTTAAATTTTTGCACTATTTTTGTTTTTGCTTTAAATGCAATAAAAAAAGGAGGTAAACGATCATGAATGTTTACGACCTTGATTGGCTTGGGGATACTATTCGTTATTTATTAAGGTTGTGGGAACATGCGCCTGATTCTATTAAACCTTATTATGAAATCGGTGTGTTTGTTTTAAAAGTGAATGTGGTAGATGGAAAAATTGAATTTGTCATTGAAAAAAAGCAAGATGTTAGTAGCTAAATATGAAGTTTGTGAGATATTTTCTATAAGTCTATTAAGTAAGAATAATTCATGTTTTATCAAAATAGAAATTTTTAAAAAGTTAAATAAAGAACAAGAAAAAGAATTAATTGAACATTTAAAGGATTTTTTAGAATGGTTATCTTTAAAACTGAACTAGGTGTTTTATATCAAGGTGATGCTTTAAAAATTTTGGCAAAGGTTTCTGATAATAGTGTTGATTTAATTTTAACTGATCCGCCATATGGTTTAGAAAATGTTTCTGTTATTAAAAGGAATGGTGGTAAATTTGGTAAGGCTAAAGCTATTGGTGCTAATTTAGATAAACAGGTGATTTCAGGAATTTCTTATAAAGATTGGATTCCTCTGGCTTATAAAAAATTAAAACCAGCAGGTGTTTTGATAACTTTTTGTCAGAAAATGGATATTTCAGATATAGCAAAGTTTTTAGAAAAAGAGTTAGGTATGGTTGTGAGACATATTGGAGTGTGGCACAAAACAAATCCTCCACCACAGGCAAGAAAAGTTCAATGGATGAATGCATGGGAGCCTTTTATTATTGCTACAAAAAATAAAGGTAGTGGGCATCATTATAATTATAAAGAAGGGCAATTTGGTGATGTAATTTCAACACCTATCTGCATGGGAAGTGAAAGAACAGAACATCCTACTCAAAAACCATTAAAACTTTTCTATCCTTTAATTAAATGGTGGTCTTTTGAAGGTGATTTGGTTTTAGACCCATTTATTGGAAGTGGAACAACAGCCGTAATTTGCGAAAAATTGAAAAGAAAATGGATTGGTATTGAAATTAACGAAAAATTTTGTAAAATTGCAAAAGAGAGGATTTTAAATGAAGCAAAACAATTAAAACTTTTTTGATGTTAAGCGAAATAATTAAAATAAGAAGGTTATTAGAAAAAGGTAAAGTAGAAAAGGCAATTGAATCAATTTATGGGTTGGAAAGTAAGCTTTTAGCCAATAAAAAGACTAAATATTTTATTGGAGGAGTTGATTGGAGTCTTTGTGTTATTTATGGAGGGGTGATTTTAACTCTTTATCCTGAAAGTGAACCTATTCTTCTATTTTGGTTTTCTAATTTTAATAGCATTTTGGAATTTGCTCATAAAATAAAAGGGCTTAAAGGGAAGAAAGAATATGCAATAATTGAAAATAGAAATGATAGGTTGTTGTGGAAGGTGGTTGTAGGTCAAAAATATTTAAAAAGCATTGCTGATGAGATTATTATTTCTAAAGAACAGTTGAGTGTGTTTTAATGCAAAGAAATTATTTATGTCCATTTTATTCTACCTGTCTTACAGAATGGGCTAAAAAAGGTATTGCGCCTACTTGTTCTTTTTGTAAATTTAAAGATTTAAAAGTAGAAGAAGAAATTGATTTAACATCACTTCTTAGATTGTGGGCGGCAGTTTTAAAAAGAGCAGTTGATGATTATAAAGAAGCTTTAACAGGTAATAAAAAAATGACTCTCTTATCTTTAAAAAGATGGTTTTATAATAAAAATAATAATGTTGGAACTTTTAGATGGATTTGTGATTTGTTAAATATAAATCCTGAATGGTTTTTAAAAAAATTAGAAAGTCAACTTTTTGATGAAATTAGTTTTGAAATTCCTGAAAAAGATAAAATTAAAAAATCAACTCCAACTTTAATAATAAAAGAAGGAGGATAAAATGAGGATTGTTTTAGACCCAGGGCATGGGGGTAAAAAAGTAGGAGCATCATATTATGGTTTACATGAAAAAGATGTAGTGCTTGATATTGCTTTAAAAGTGCATGACAAATTTATTGAAAGACAAGATGTTTGGATTGCGCTTACAAGAATGTCTGATATTCATGTTAGTTTAAAAAATAGATGTATTATGGCTAATGCATTAATGGCAACTCATTTTATCAGTTTGCATTGTAATGCCTGTAGAAGCCATAATGTAAGTGGTGCAGAAATTTTTCATTATAAAGGTTCTAAAAGAGGTAGACAATTGGCAGAACTCTTTGAGCCTTATGTGAGGAAATTTCTAGATCAACCTTTTAGGGGTATTAAAGAGAGTGATAGACTTTATGTTTTAAAGCATACTGAAATGCCAGCGATTTTGATTGAAATAGGATTTATAGACTATAAAGAAACTAATGAATTATTAAAAAAAGAAGAAGTTAGGCAACATATTGCTAATTTAATTGTAGAAGCTTTAAACGAATTGATAAAGAAAAAAGTTTAAGGAGACATAATTGGTTATAAAATTAGTTTTATTAGCCATTTATGTATTAATTTTTTTTAGTGTTTTGTATTTAATATTTTAAATAAAAAATTATGGAGGGTAAAAAATGGAGAAAATGGATTTAGCAATTTATGTAAGAGCTGTTTTGCATTTAACTAGAGCATATCACGAAATTCATAAGTTAGCAGCTTTTTTAAGCGATTGTCAATATGGCACACAGATAAGAAGAGAAGTTCCAAGCAAATTATATGATAAAGTTGTTAAAATTCAAACGACAATTAGTGCTGAACTATCTAAATTAATAAGGGGTTCAACTAACGATTATCTGATGCAATTGTTGGAATCTTTTGTTTTACAGGAAGAAGATGAGTAAATTAACTGATTATTTTAGAGGGATAATTTCTTTTAAATATTGTTGGGGTGAACCTAATTTGATAGTAGATAGTTTAGAAGTAGGGGAATATCCTATAAGAGGTAACTTGTATTTATCTTTTATTTATCACTATTGTGTGCCGAGTTCTTTTGTAAAGGGAGAGAAAATTTATAACTTAGCACGTAAAAAAATTTTTCATAAATTGTCTGGGTTAAGGTATAGTATTTTTTCAAGAGATCTTCCATTGATACATTATGAACCAGTTAAAATTTTTGAAACAGGATTTAAAATTAGTAGAAATTTTTTAGGTATTATGCCAATGATAATAGCTATTTATGGAATAAGAGATGTTTTGAAGGAGGTTTAAGATGAATTGGCTTTTATTAAGCTTATTAGGTTTAGGCGCTTGGTATTTTCTTAAAAAATCAGGAAAAGGACTAGCAGGAATTGAAACAGGTTTAGGTGTAAAGGGTAGACCGAGGATGGGAAGACCAAAAACTGAAGCTGAAAGAAGATTAACGCATAAAAGAAGATTTGGAACAGAAACTTTGCCTCCAAGAGGAAGTGGATTAAGGCGGTTTTAAAGATGAAAAAAATTACAGATTATTTTTATGGCTATTTTACTTTTTCTTCCATAGCAACTATTTCTTTAAGATGTGAATATTTAGATATAACTAAGTGTCCAATAAACAAGGAAATTCATAATTGTTTTGTATATGGCTTTGGAGTGCCGTCAAAATTTATTAGTAATGCACTTCCTAGTATTGATCGTGTAGCTTTTCATAAATTGGCTGGATTGAAATATACTTTTTATTTTTTTATTGAAACAACAAAATATATGAAATATTTTATTCATGGGAATTTTATAAAGATTAAAAGAAGTTTTTTAAATTTAATTCCTTTTTTAATTGCGATTTATGGATTGAAAAAAGAATTTAAAAATAAAGCTTGAGGTTAATAATGAAACTAACAAGAGTTTTTAAAATACCTTATAGAAAAGATTTAATTGAACTTTTTAGAGCTTCTAAAGAATTATATAACCAAGCTCTTTCTTTAATTAAAAACCATTATAAAGAAACTAAAAAAACTTTAAATTATCTTGCTCTTTATAAAATTATTAGAAATAACTATCCAAATCTTTATAAATCTCTTCCTTCTCAAACAGCTCAACAAATTTTAAAGCTTGCTGTTCAGGATGTAAAAAGCTTTGTTAAAAAACTAAAGAAAAGAGAAAAAGCAAGTTTTCCTTCTTTTAAAAAGAGTTTAAATCTTTTAATTTTTACTAATCAAACTTCTAAAATTACCAATGATGGTAAAATAAAACTTTGTAAGATTTCTCAGCCAATTAATATTCCTAAAGGAGTTTATATAGATGACTTTAAAAATTTTCAACAAATAAGACTAATTCCTAAAAAAGATTATGTTCAGGTTGATGTGGTTTATAATAAAGAGTGTGAAAATAAAGAGCTTAATTATGACCTTTATGCTTCAATTGATTTAGGAGTGAATAATTTAGTAGCTTTAGTTGTAAATGCAGATATTAATCCTATCCTTATTAATGGGAGACCTTTTAAGTCTTATAATCAATTTTATAATAAAAGAAGAGCTTATTTACAATCAATTAAAGATAAAATGAAAATTAGAGGTAATACAAAAAGACTTAACAAGCTTGAGAAAAAAAGAAAAAATTGGTTTAAAGATAAATTTCATCAAATTTCTAAATACCTTATCAGATTTTTGGTTAAGAATAAAATAGGAAATCTTGTTATTGGGTATAATAAAGATTGGAAGAACAAAGTAAATTTAGGAAAGAAAAATAATCAAAGTTTTCAATATATTCCTTTTAGAATGCTTGTAAATTTTTTAAGATATAAAGCAGAACTTGTAGGAATAAAAACATATTTAGTTAAAGAAAATTATACATCAAAAGTTGATGCATTAGCATTAGAGCCATTTCCTTCTGAGGAAGCCCCTCAGAAGGAGTTTAATGGTAAAAGAATTAAAAGAGGATTATTTCAATCATCAATAAGAGTTTTAGTGAATGCAGATGTGAATGGAGCTTTAAACATTTTAAGAAAAGTAATCGGGGATGCCTTTTTAAGGCTACCCGATAGAGGGCTTTGGTGTAGCCCAGTAAAGATAAGGGGTATAGACCCAAACTCTTTACAAATGGAGCTATTAAATGTTTAAAAGTTCCGAACACCTTTTATGCACGGGAATGTTTCAAACAAGTTCTTATGTTTATTTTTACACTCGTTTTCCATCAGAAGGATTTCTTAGAAAACGTTTGTTTCATGTGTTAGTGCCATTTCCATTAGGGAGTGAGATAAAAGAAAGAGAAAAATATTTAAGAATTCGCCATTATTCTTTTGTTTTTAAGGCTCATTTTAAAGCTGATAGAAAAGTTTTGTCTTTATGTCCTTTTTTAGTGGCTGTTTTAGGTGTAGGTAAAAAGAGATGGATGTTGAGGGAAAATGATTAAATTGACAAATCTTTATCAAAAACATAATTTATTCATATTTCGTGATTTTAAAACTGGACCAAAGGTTTTAACTGTATCACAGCTAGGTTATTCAATCGTCCGTATGGGGACATTGCGTGGAGTTGAATTGCCGCATAGTAAACACATTGATAAATATATGATTAAAAGAAATAATCTATTTCATGGATTAGTTCCTTTTCCGCTTGCTTCTGGTTTTGCTTATGGTGATAATGCTATTGATGTTTCGCATGAAATAAACGATGTAACTGATATTTTTCCATGTAGTTTAAAAGCTCTTTTTTTAAACCCTTTTTTTGTAAGTATTTTGGGAAGTTGTAGATTTTGGTTGCTTAAAGGGGAAAAATAATGAAGATTGAAGTGGTTGAAAATCAAATAAAAATTTTTGTAGATCCTAAAGAAATTCCATACAAAAAAATTGATAAGAGAGAATTAAATAAAATGATCAAAGAAGGTCATAAGCATATAATATGGTCGCCAGTTAGTAAGCTTTTTGAAGGTTATGATTTTGCAATTTATAATAAAAATGAAAAAAGCTGGTTATTGCCTCCAACTTATGATAATATTTTTAAACTTGCAGATTTTTTGAAAGATAAGAAAGTAGAATATTTAAATGGTGCTAAGCAATTTTTAAATTATTTGAGTAAACAATTTCTTTTAATTGAAAAAATCAAAAAAGATAAAATCATAACTAAATATTATACAAACAATCCACCTCCTTATGAACATCAAAAAATTGGAACCACATTAGCAATCTATTTGCCAAGAGTTGCTTATTTTATGGAGCAGGGAACAGGTAAAACAAGAATTATGATTGATGCTTTTTGTCATCTTTTTAGTGAAAATGAAGTAAGGAGAGTTTTAATTATTTGCCCATTATCAGCTATAAGGAGTGCATGGTTAAATGATATTAAAAAATTTGCGACTGTTAAACCTTTGGTTTTGGTTTTAGATAAAGGCAGTGTAAAGAAGAGGAAAGAAAAGTTATTAAATTTAATTTATAGAACATCTCACACATTTTTCTCTTTTCTTAGCGTGGTTATTATAAATTTTGATGTGGTGCATAAAATGCTTGATGTTTTAAAAGAATTTAGACCTGATATGACTATTATAGATGAAAGTCATAGAATTAAAAATCCAAAAGCTAAAAGAACAAAAGCTATTTTAGAACTGGCAGATTATAGTAAAAGAAGGTATATTTTAGCAGGAACTCCAATTATTAATACACCACTTGATTTATATCCTCAGTTTAAATTTCTTGATAAAATCACTTTTTCATATAGTCTTTTAGAATTTCGTGCTAAAATTACAGCAGATAATGAAGGTAAACAATTGCAAAAACTTGTAGAAGCTTATTCTTATAAAAAATCTAAAAAAGAATGTTTGGATCTTCCTGATAAAGTTTATAAAAACATTTATCTTGAGATGGGTTCAAAACAACGAAAAATGTATAATAAAGTTAAAAAAGAAATTACTGTAGCCATTGATGAATATGAAGATATTATTATCAAAGCAACAAAAAAAGAAAAGATACTTAAAAGAATTATTGAAGAATATGGAGATAGAATTCCACCTCATTTTAAATATAAATTTGAGAAACTTTTAGAAAAATATAAAGAAGAAAGAAAGAAAAGGATTTTATTTATCAGTAATTTATTTGTAAAACTTAATAAATTAAGTCAGATTACAAGTGGTTTTGTATATTCAAAAGATACAATTTTTGAATTTGAAAATCCTAAACTTAAAGAACTGGAAGAGATAATTTATGACCATATATTCAGTTTCAAAAAGAAATTAATAATCTGGGCAAGATGGATATATGATATAAATAAAATTGCTGAACTTTGTAAAAGAATGAAAGTGCATTATTTATTGCTTTACTCTAAAACAAGTAAGAAAGCTGATTTAATTCAAAAAAGATTTCAGGAAGCAATTGAACCTATGGTTTTGATTGGACATCCTTTAAGTGGTGGATTGGCTGTTACTTTAACAGCAGCTTCTGATGTTATTTACTATTCTTTAAGTTATTCTCCTGAACAATACTGGCAATCACAGGATAGATGTCATAGAATAGGACAGGAGCAGAAAGTTACATATTTACATTTTTTAATGAAAGGAACAATTGATGAAAATATTTTAAAAAGCTTGGAGAGAAAAGAAAGAATTGCAAAAAATATTTTAGGTTTTGCTAAAGAAGTGGTTAAATATAAGTCTTGATTTTAATGTTTTTTTTAAAGTATAATTGAAAAAAAATAGGAGGTTTGAATATGACTGTAAAAGAAGCAATGGACAAATGGGATAAAATGACTTTAGAAGAAAAAGAAGAGTTTTTAAAAGAAGTTTTAAGAGCCATGTCGTGGATAGATTTAGCAGATTTAGAAGAACCAGAACCTGCTTATTCATTAGAAAAAATTGAAGAGTTTAAAAATTTAAGAGTGCCAGTTAGGATAGCAGAAATTTATGAAGAAAGAAAGAAAAGAGCTAAAGGTTGGACTGAAGAAGAGATAATTTCATTTTTAAGGTGGTGGTTCTTTGTTATTGTTACTCCAGCACCGTATTTATATCGCATGTTTTTAATTAGAGCTCTGAAAAGAAGAGGTATCTGGTTAGCTGATGCTGAAAGAATAGTTCCTCAAGTGCAACTTTCTGAAAGAGAAAATTTATTCCCTCTTAACTGGTCATTACGTGGAGCACCAGATCCTGAATTTACTGAGAAAGATTTGATTTTATTTAGAGAAATGGAATCTACTTTAAAGCAGCCAAAGCTTCATATAGAGCCTTTGCCTGAATATAGTGATTTTGGAGCTGTTGATTTAGAGGAGCATTTGATAAGTAATGGAGAAGATACAGGAGATTATAGGTTCAGGTCTATAGCTGAATGTCCAAACTTTTTTAATAAAATTCCTGGAATTGATGTTGAAGATGAGTTAGATAAATTAGGAATTCCTTATTGGAGTTCTAATCCCAGTGAGTTAAAGAGGGCTGAAGATGTATACTGGAAGGCAATCAGAAAAGAAATTGAGCAATATAGAGAAAAAATACCAGGGTTAAAAGAAGATCTTTATGAAACTTATGCTGAATGTCAGGCAAGAATTGCATATGATGAGGCTTATGGACAACTTTATCATTTCTTTAAAGAAAACTTGAGTTGGGCATTTGATCAGATGGTTGAGATGGTTGAAAGAGTTTTAGGAAAGTCTAAGAGTGATGCCGAAACATGGGTTAAGGAACAAATTGAAAAGGCAGTTTTTGACCTTGTAAAGAAATTTGAAATAAAATAAAAAGGAGCTGATGATGAATTTTGGTATAATTGAAGAGCTTGAAATAAAATTTACTACTATGTTTGACCTATCAAGAACAGATCCTGAATTCTGTGATGAGATTATGGAAGCAGCAAAAAAATGTGATGAGAAATATTCAGAAAATGCGCTTGAATTTTTAAAAGGAGATTGTTGGCTTGCTATTGCTGAACATCCTAATATAAGAAAATATACAATGGCTATAGCTTATTTTAGGTCTTTGCCTATTAATTTAGCTAAGGGAGAGTTAGGTGGATTTGTTCTTTTTATAAATAAAAAATTTTGGGATGCTTTTCCTAATGTTGAGCATAGAGCTTTTTTTATAGCGCATGAGTTAAGTCATGTTGATTTAAAAGATTTATGGCGTGAAATAGAAGGGTTAACTCCACTTGAGGCGAATATTGTTGAAGATGTGACTATACATGAAATGATTAAACCTCCTGAAGAAGTTATGGAGAAAATGAAACCTGCAACTGTAGAAACTGTATTTTATCCAGCAAAAATAGATGCAGCAAGACATGGTAGTTGCGAATATTATGCAAATTTATATTTAAAATTAAAAGAAAAATTGCCACCTGTTGGACCAGGTGGTTTACCTGTTCCAACTGGCGGTTCTCCTTCTGAAGAATTGGCAAGACAAGCAGCAGAAAACATAAAAGAGCAATATGAAGGTGAGGAGGAAGTGTGGGGTAAAATTGCTGAAGAAATTGCTAAAAAAATTGAAGAAGAATTAGAAAAAGAAGGTATAAAAATTGATAAAGAGCAACTTGAAAAAATAAAGGAAGATATAAAGGAAGAATATAAAGAGCCTATTCCAGAAGGACCATTTAAAAAAGCTGGTAGAGGTAGGGTATTACAGAAATTTGGATATAAACATGGTGATAGAATTATTTTAACAGTATATGATTGGTCAGAAATTTTTAATACAGTATTTGGTCAGAGTTTAGAAAAAAGTAGAAGTGAATATATCTGGACAAGACCATGGAAGAAAACTGGTTTTCCTCCTGGAACAATTGAAGTGCCAAGTTATAAAGTTGGGATTTTGTTTGATGTTTCTGGTAGTATGACTGGTGTAGCTGAAGAAATTGCAAGAGTTTTAAGAGGTTTATTTCATCAATATATAGATGAAGCGGAATTTTGGGTTGTGGAGGTTGATGAGGTAGTTCAAAAGGGACCATATAGAATAGATGAAAATTGGGAAAAATTTAGTCCAGAAACAGGAGGGGGAACATATTTAGACCCTGGAATTGTAGCATTAAATGAATATGGTCCTTTTGATATTTTCATATTTGCTACTGATGGAGAGACATATCCTTTAAAAGAATACCCTAATGCTGATACAATAGTTGCTCTTTATCCTGAATATTATAAGAGTCTTAAGGAATATTATCCTGATATTATTGAAATAGTAGTTAAGAAAGAAAAAGTTTTTAGAGTGGTATAAAAAAATAAGTATTATTAGGAGGATAAGATGGCTTGGCAACTTCAAATAGGTAGAGAAAATATTCTAGATGTCGATGAAACGATAGGACTTTTAGATAGATTAGTTTATACTCCTTTATTTAACGATTGTTATAAATATTTTGGTGAAAAATTGATGCCTGCTGTGCCAATGATTATTTCTCCTCCTGGTTGGGGTAAAACAAGTATTATAAAAGATTTGGGGAGGAGGACGGCTGAAAAACTTAAGAAGAGATTTGAACCGATAGTAATTGAGGTTGCAATATATAGTGTAGGAGATCTTCTAGGATATGGTCGTTTAATGCCTAGTGTAGAAGCTCCAGAATATACACAATTTTTCCCTCCTGAACCGTTTAACAGGCTTTTTGAAAAAGGAGAGCAATATATTTTGGTATTTCTTGATGAGTTAAATAGAGCTAAGAGAGATGTATTGAATCAATTATTAAGGCTTGCATTAGAGAGGGTGTTTGCTGGTAGAAAATTAAGAGAAAGGGCAGCAATTATTTCAGCTATAAATCCTGTGGCATTTGGTGCACAGGTTCAGGAAATTCCTGAAGCATTACTTGAAAGATTCTTCCCTGTTTTTGGGTTAACTCCTGAAGCTGAAGAAGTATACAGGTATTTTACAACATTATTTGAAACATATGAGGGATATGGAGAGGAAGAAAGTATTGAAGATAGGGCTATTAAGGCATTTAAATTTGGATATGGATTAATTAAAGATTTTTTAGCTTACTGTATATTAGTTAAGGAAGGGATTTTAGCTAAGAAAAAAACAATTAGGGTTAGGTTGAATGGTAAAGAAGAAGTTATTGGTAGAGAAATTTGTGTTAAAAAAACTGAAGGAGTGCTTCTTGATATAGGTTTTGAGCCTGAAATTGCCAAGAAGATTGCTGAAAGAAGGTTTGCAGTAGAACATCAGGAACAATCAATTAGTGGAACTTCATATTATCAAATATATAGTCGTATTCTTAGTTTGATGAGAGAGGCAAGACCAGAAGAAATGAGAGCAGCAAAGTATAAAAAACATATAAGTCCAAGAAACCTTGAATTTACTGGTAGAGCTATTGCTTTGTGGTGTTTTAGTTCAGGTATTGAAGATTTTATAAATGCTGTTATAAAATCTTGGGAAGCAGAGTTAACAGCAAAAACAACAGCAATGGGAGTGATGTTAAGAGGTAGTTTGGGATCAACTGAGGTTATACCTGGGCGTCCAGTTGGCACTCAATTTTTTGACTGGCTTTATTATCAATTTAAGGAAGTTGGAGAATTAAAATTTGTATTAGGATTGCCTAGAGCAAAAAAGAGAAAAATGGATGTTGGACTATAGTTGGTGAGATGTTGCAAGAAGAATTAATAAAAGAAAAATTAAAAGAGCTTAAACAACAATCTATTTATGAAAAGCTGCGTATTATTGAGAGAGAACTTAAAAAAGAAATAAAAGATTATCATGTTTATGCATTTTTATTTGGGTTTTTTATTGGAGCTTTACCAATTCCAGGTGCTTTAAGTGGTTTGCTTCTAAGTGGTGCATACTGGTTACTTCCTAGACCACCAGAAAAAAAAGAGGAATATTATTTAGCTAAAAGTATTGGGCTTGGATTGGCTTATTTAGTTTTTAGAAAAATAATGAAGAGGTAAAAAATGCAGGATAAAGATTTATTAAAAAGCCTTTTAAAAGAAACTCTTAAAAGCTATTTATCAAATTTATCTCCATCAGATATGGTTAAATTAAGAGATACAGTTGAAACTGGAATTAAAATCACTATCTTATTGAAAATGATAAAAGAAGGACAGGTAAGTTTAAATGAAATAGTTGATAGTTTACTTGAAAGATATATGAAAAAAATTGAGGAGAAAAGAAACAAAACATGAAGAAAAAAATTTTTTTAATAATTTTATTTCTTTTAATACCAGTTGTTGTTCAATGTGAGATAAAATCATTTAAATTCTGGATTGAAGGTGATAATTTTAAAGGAAGAGTTGTTACTACAAATAATTTTTTAGCTTATCATATTGGATTTGATTCTGATAATAATCCTGAAACAGGTTATAATGCCTGTGGCTATCCAGGAATTGACTATGAAATTTCTTTTTCTTATCAAGGAGGAAAGTGTGACCCTGTTGTTTTATTTCACGATTATTCAAATCATTCTTGTAGTCCTTTAAACTCTTTAAATGGAGCACAATGGAATTTTGAAGAGAATGGGAAAGTATTTAATTTTACAATTCCACTTAATATAATTTATAAAGGAACATTTCACATAAATATTTGTCTCTCTTATTTTGAAAGAATTGTTATTTCTGGTGCCATGTTAGCAGATGACCAAATAATTGATACTTTAAACTTAGATATAAGATGTGATTTTGATAAAGATTGTGATGTTGATGGTTCAGATTTGGCAATTTTTAGCACTAGCTTTGGTAAACTTTTTAAGTGAGGCTTTTCCTTGTTAAGAAAGAAGATAATTGGAAGCTATATATGGAATATGAATCTGTGAGAATACATGGGCTTAAAGAAGAAAAAGTTTTAGAGCTTATTACAGAAGGCACTAAAAAAGAATGTGAGAGCACAATACGTTTATTGAAAAAATATTTTGAGGTTGAGGTTATAAAAAAATAGAGATGATAGTAAAAGTTTTATTTAATATGATAAATGTGAACCAAAGAGGAAAAAAATTAGAAATTGTATTTCCTTATGATAAACATTGGTATAGGCTTGATTGGGAAAAAGTGCCAGAGAAATTTAAAATATTATATGTAGCTGGTTTAAAATTACAAGGTCATAAAGTTCCTGATTATTTAAAAGAATTTGAAAAAGATGTTATAGAGATTTCTGACCTTAATATTGAAATAAAATTTGATGAATGTGAAAAAATACCAGTTAAATATCCTTTAGGTTTCTAATATGCCCATTACATATGATTCAGGAACTAATACCATAACCGTAATTGGTTTTAGCGAAGCCTTTCCCTGCACGTTTGAAGACATCTATAATGCCTCAGTTACCAATGGTTGGGGGGTAGTAGATAAGCCTACTGATAATAGCTATGTGTTTGAAGCTAAACTGGTAATAGGCGATAGCTCTACATGGACTTATTTTGCGGATAAGCTGAAAACGGTCATGTTCAAAGATATTGAGCCAGATTGGAATAGAGGGGCTATTGAAATTACAAGGCATGCCTATTTTTGGATTGGGGAAGGAGATGAAGCGACTAGAACGGGATATGACGGGTGTATTTTCTTGTGGGAACTTGCCCTAAACGATAGATGGGTCATGTTCATTTATGGATTAAATGAAAGCGATGTCAGACTGTATGGGAGTATAATACAGACTAATTATGGGACTGTATTGGGGCAAGATAGACCAGAAGGTGTCCATCTCAAAGGCACGATTGCAAGGGTTTGGAGCTGTTATTTACAACACATTTATGTAGGTTTTCTTCCAGAATCTACTACCGATGCCAATGATGTTCACATCATTGGTTGTCCTTGGGTGGGCATGTATCCGCAGGCTACCCCGCAATACCTTAATCTGATATTTGTCGAGCATTGTGATACAGCGGTTTACTACTGGGCGGGGTGGAAGGCGGACATATTTAATGGAGTTTTTTTGAAGAACAATAGAATGGTTGAGTGGTATAATGCCGACACCATTCAAAGGTTAACTGATTGTGAGTCAGATAACTGGAACATTATTTGGAGTGGAACTCCAACAGCTAATGCAAAACTTGAGCGAGCGTATACATTAAAGATAAAAGTTACCGATAAAGATGGAAACTCAATTCAAAACGCCTTGGTAGAGCTTTATGACAAAAACAGTAATTTAGTATTTGCAGAGTTAACCAACTCAAATGGGGAAACTTCAGAACACAGTATAGTTAGTATCACTTATACACCCACGGAAACTATTGATAACAACCCCTATACCGTCAAGATAACCAAAGATGGATATACTACATTAGAAGTCCAAATTACGATAGACAGAACAATGAAAAACCTCGTGTGGCAGTTAGATGCTTTAGATTATACACTTGATAATATATATAATTTTCTCAAAGGTAGCTATGGCATTTTGAATAGAGAAACCATGCATAAAACTGGTTCTAAGATTAAAGTGAGGTTCAAATCAAAAAGTGGTGATAAAGTTAAAATCTATGTGTATAAACCAGATGGAGCTGAAGTAGTTAATATAGAAATGGCAGAAATAGGAAATACAGGAATATATTATTATGATTTAACTTTTTATAAATCATGGGGAGTGGGTGATTTTTTAGTTAAATGTGTTGATGTAACAGATAATATAGAAGATGCAATGACAATAACTATATTATCAGAAGATGATTGGTTTGCAACCCATTCAGATATTGAAAATATAAAAATTCCAAAGGTTATTGAACTCTAACGCAATGCAAACACTCTAGCTATTGTTGTTAATCCAGGATCTGTCCAAAGCCAAATTTTATCAATAGCTTTTTTAGTTAAGCGAATTCTTAAAGATTCATTCTGTTTGAGTGGCGCTGTTTGAGAATATAACTTATTACTAACATATAAATCATTTGTTCCATCATTTAATATTGTCATACTGACCCATTTATAGCTTAAAACTCTAATTTCTACTCCACTATCAGTAACATTATAAACAAAACTTTCAATGTCTCCATTTACCTGCTCTCGTTTTAATAGTTCTGCAATATCTTCTAGCCTTTCTGCTATTTCATCTAAAAGAATTATTTGAAAAATTTCTGGAGTTATTTTTAATTGTTTTGGATTTATAATTTTTTTAAGCCTATCAAAAGGTTCAATTTTAACCATCTTTAATAATGCAATTTAACAATTCTTTTAACAGTTATCTGTCTTCTTCTTCCTTTGTAATCTATCCATTCCCATGTTTCAGTGTTTTCTGCTAATTTTGGAAGTTTGAGACCTTCTAAAGCACTTACAAATTTAAAACCTTTTATTATTAAAATTGCTGCTAATGCTCCTAGGCTTATAAGTATTAAGTCTCTCATTTTATTTTACCTCTAAATGTCTTCAGTTGGAATTCTTTTTTGTTTTAAAAAAGCACTAAACTCCATTCCTGCTGAAACACATACAATATCTGATAAATAACCAGTGCCATCTTCATTTTTTACTTTAACAGGTGTATGTCTATTTGTATATGTTCCATCTCCTAATTGACCATTATTGTTTCTTCCCCATGCATATACGCTTCCATCTGATTTTACTGCAAGAGAATGTGATGAACCTGCTGCTATGTATATAATATTTGTTAAATTTTTTACTCGCACAATTTTATATCTATTTGTTGTTGTTCCATCGCCTAATTGACCGTCATTGTTTCTACCGCATGCATATACTGTTCCATCTGATTTTAAAAATAAGGTATGTTCCCATCCAGGTGCAATTTGTATTACGTCTTTTAAATCTGATACACCATCAACATCTTTTACTTTTGTTGGATAATCTTTAGTAAGGTCAGTTGAATTGATACCAAGTTGACCATAGTAATTGGCTCCCCATGCATATACGGTTCCATCTGATTTTATTGCAAATGCTGTATTGCCACTAGCAAAAATATTTGTCACATTATATAAATATCCAGAACCTCCAGGTCCAGGTTGGATACGTGGTGTAGTATAATAATTAGCAAAATCTTCAAATTTAAGCCCCCAACGCAAAACAAATCCGTCTTCTGTTAAGGCAAAAGATGATCTGCCGCCTGCTACAATCTTTATGATATTGCATAAATATCCATTTCCATTTATTCCTTTAACTCTTACAGGTAAATATCTATCTGTTGTTGTTCCATCGCCTAATTGACCACTAAAGTTCCATCCCCATGCCCATACACAACCATCAAAATCAATTACTAAACTATGGCTACCACTTGTCATAACTGCTATTTTTTTAATATTGCTTAAATGTCCAGTTCCAGAGGGATTTTTTACATATATAGCAGAACAAGCTTTTTCTGTTGAGCCATTACCAAGTCTTCCAGCTCCTCCAACTCCCCAAGCCATTACTTTATTATCTTTTGTCAATGCTAATGTATGGTTACTACCACATGATATAAATGTAACATCTGTCACATATCCTATTGGGTCTTTAACAACTATTGATGGTAAATTTCTATTGAGAACTTCACTACCTATTCCTAAATTACAGAAACCATTATTATAACCACATGTGTATATTGAATTATATAAGTATAACTCACTTTTTGGTATTGATTTTTCTCGTTTTATTGATTTTAATATGAGTCCCATTTAGGCTTTTAATTTTGCTTTTAATTCTTTTATTCTTTTTAAATGTTCTATATATTCCTTCAAAGCCTCCGCCTTCTTTTTTGCTTTTTCTGCTTGCTCTTCATATCGTTTCATTTTTGCAATTAACCCTTTAATCCCTTTTTTCTTTAATAAGAGAAAAACAGCAACTACACCACCAAGAGCAAGCCAGACCCACATTGGGATTGTTTTTATATCAATGAATTCATAATTATAAGCATAACCATAGTGCCTGTATTTGGGTTTTTCTTCCAAAATTAACATTTTTCACTCCTTTTAAATTATTTTAAAAATTATGTTATTTCAGCTTCTCCCCCTCCTGCTGTCAAGGCTAAAATTCCTGCTCCTATTAAAAATGGCAAAATTTTCTTAAGGTCTTCTTTTTTAACTGGTTTTGGTTTTTCAACTTTCTTTTCTTCTGGTTTTTTAACTACTAAAGGAGGAGCTGGTCTTCTATATTTTGGAGGAGGAAGAAGCTCTCTTACAGGCTCCAAGCGAACTGGTTCAAGTGGTCTTAGATGATAAATTAAAGGCATAGGTTTTACTTTTTCTACAACTTTTTCTTTTATTACTTCTCTTACAATTTTTTCTTTTGGAGGTGCTTTAACAATAACAGGCTTTGGTGGTGCAGGTGAAACTCGCCTTAGCTTTCCGACCACTTTAACTTTTGGTGTTACTACATAACGACCTTTTTCCCATATTCGACGTGGACGCCGAGCAACTCGTGGAACACGTCTAACTGTCCATGCTCCAACTTTTGCTCGGACTCGCCCAAAAGAATCATCATAACTTTCTAAATTTTTAAGAAAAAACATTTTATACTCCTGCTTTTGGCACTCTTGCTAATATTTGACGTGAAATTCTTTCTGCTATTGGCTTAGGTAAACGTCCTATATATTCTAACATACTACCATACCAAACTTGTTCCCATCTTCTTTTTGACCTTAAAGCGCCAATAAACCATTTAGGTAATCTTCGTCTTACTAAAACTTTTTTTCTTCTCCACCACCATGGCACATGTGAAACCCTATACCTATATGGCATTCTTCTTGGTCTTTCTACTAAAATCATTTTTACCTCCTCCCATTTAATTTATTTAAAGCATCTTTTAATGTTGGATAAAATTCATTTTTACCTTCTTTGTTTACAAGCATAACTTTACCACTTGCAAGTAAAAATAATCCTAAATAACCTGTTTCATTTAATTTTTGTGTTAGCCAGTTTTTAATTGGTTCACTCCATATTTCTAAAACTTGTTCTGTTATTTCCATTTATTCTTGACCTACCAATAAAAGAGTGCTGCCTATTAAAAAACTAAAAATGAGCTTCTTTTTTTCTTTTTCAAGTTTAATTTTACTTTCTTTTTTAGCTTCTTCTTTTATTTTTAATTCAATTTTTTCTAATTTTGATTTTAATTCAGCTATTTCATTTCTTAATTTAGTTTTTTCATCAAATAGTTTTAATATGGTGTCTTGATGTTGTTTTATTTTTGATTTAACTTCTTTTTTTCTTCTTTTGATTTCTTCTGGTAAATTAAGTTCTTTTTTTATTAATTCTTTGAGTTTTCTATCCAATTCAACATTTGTAGGATCTTTTTCTAATTTTTGTAAAACAGCTTTTTTTTCTGCTGTTATTTTTTGTAATTCTTTTGTGTATTTAGGACCTAAAGATATTAATTCTCTGCCTAATATATCCATTTGACGGGAATGCCATGCTATTAAAGCAGGAATTTTATTAAGTCTTGTTTCTTTTTTATTAATTTCTGAAATAATGTTGTCTCTTTCTTTTAAAATGTCGGGCTTCATCTTAATTATTTTTTACCATAAAAATATATTAAAAGGCAAGATTTGAAAGATAATTTTAAGTGGTTATCGCTAAAGAATGATGATAGCCTGCGGCAATATCTATTACTGCTCCTTCAATATCAATTAAAACTGGAGTTTTTCTATTTTGTGTAGTTCCATCACCTAGTTGTCCATAATAATTATGACCACATGCATAAAGAGTGCCATCATTTTTTAAAAAGAATGTATGTTCCCATCCTGAGCTAATTTTAGCAACATCGTTTATATTTGGATTTAACTTAGCTTTTGTATAGGTTCCTAGTGTTTCTAATCCTAATTCACCATAACCGTTTTTACCCCAGCAATAAACTTCTCCATTTTCTGTTATGGCAAAACTACACGTTCCTCCAACAGCAATGTGTTTTATATTTGTTAAAGGAGTTCCATCTTCTTTTATAACCTGAACTGGTAATGTTTTATAAGCTTCAGTGTCTCCAGCACCACATTGACCATAAGCATTATAACCCCATGCCCAAACAGTTCCATCAGATTTTAAAACTATAGTAGCGTTATAACCTGCTTGCACTGAAATTACATCAGTTATATTACATAAAACTGGAACATGTTCTTCACCAGCTCCTCCATTTTCTCCTAATTCACCATCATAGTTACGTCCCCATCCAGCTAAAGTATTATCTGCAAGAATTGCCAAGCTATGACCAGCCGTTGAACATGCAATAGCTTTAACGTTTTCTAAATAACCACTTCCTCCTATGCCTAATGTTTGAGTGAATTCACTTTTATTTTCTTCTGTGCCATCACCAATTTGCCCATAAACATTATAACCTGTTCCCCAAACTGTGCCATCAGCTTTTAAAATTAGTGAATGATTGGCGCAAGTTATTTGTAAAATATTTTCTTGTCCACTTATTTTCTGTGGTGTTTTATAATAGCCAACACCATTAGCAAAACCTAATTGACCATATTGATTTCGTCCCCACCCCCATAAATAGCCAGCCATAGTATATCTAGAAATGATGTATTTATTGCTATAACTTATAAGACCTTTTGGAATATGTAATTTATTATAAACAGAAACATCTAATGAAGTTATATTATTAAAATTTTTGCCATCCCATTGATAAATTTTGTTTTTAATTCCTCCACTAGTCAATAAAATAGAAATGTAGTGTTTTGCAGGTATCAGTTTTTGAAAATGTTTTAAGCTACGACTAATTCTTCTCATTATTAATGTTTGTTCAAAATAAATTCCTCGTGAGGAGGTAATATTTTCTCCAACCTATTAAAAAACTCATCTCTTTCCTTTGCTGAATTAAACCTTATAGCTAACTGTCCTCCACCTTTTAAATAAATTATAATAGCTGGATTTGATATGACCATAGGACCAGCAATACCTTCTACACCTGGTGAAGCAATTGATACTTCTAACTTACCATAAGCAATTATTTCATCTGTATCAAAAATTATGTCTTTTACTTTGAGTCGCATAGTCTGCTCCTTTATAAATTATTTAAAAATTTTATACCATATTTTAAATGTGTGTCACTAGTTTGACAAATATAGTATAATTGACCATTTAAAAAATGGTATATATGTAGTTGGCAACCGATAACAACTGCAAAATAATTTTGATCTTTTGAAAAACAAGGGCGTTGAAAGTAATCACCAACATTAGGCGATTGATATTTTAAATTTAAAGATGTGCCATCCCATTCAAAAATTTGGATATACCACTTATTTTCATATGCTTCTTTTTTACCAAAAGCAATGTAATTACCATCAGGAGACCATGCACAAGCATTTGACATTCCATTAGATCCATAAGTAGTAATATGTGTTAAATGACTTCCATCGAAATTGTATATTTGCAAATTTTTATCGTAATCAACAAATGCTATATACTGACCATCAGGAGAAAATTGAATGTCCCAGCTTAGGCTTGTGTTACCAATTGTTGTTATTGGCGTTAAGGTTCCATTATCAAATTCGTAAATTTGTGAATCTCCTAAATAAGAAACTATAAAATAATTTCCATTTGGACTAAAAGCACCACTTTTAGCTAAATTTCCTGATGGCACATCATATTGATTTACTAAATTTAATTTATCGTCTTCTATTTTTAAAACTAATATATGTGGAGAAGAATATTTTAAAACTATTAAATAATTTGAATCTGGACTAAAAATACAACTAATAGGACTATCGTTAGTGGATAAAGTATCTAAAATTGTAAAATCTTCTCCATTCCATCCTAAAAATATAACATTAGGAACAGTTGTTGGAATAGCAATGTATCGGTCATTATTTGCTACTCCTATTGGTCGTCCTGTTACATCAGTTAATTTATCGAATCCTTCTGTATAGAATGTTTTAACTGTTCTTAATTCTATTTCATTAAAACTTAAAATGTGCATTTCTGAGTCAAACATTGTAATCCACTGCCCATCCGAATACCTTGCTATAATGTTTTTATTGTTATTTATTAATCCCTTTGCTCTATATGCATGATTAAAAACGGTCATATCTCTTGAAGTTAATTGAGATAAAGTAGTTCCATTCCATTTATATACCTTTGTTTTTAAACTTTCCTCACACATTACTGCTATTTTATATTCTGGTGGAGGATGAAGTTTTTCTCTTTTTAAGTTGGGTATTATCATATGTCTATAACTTCTTCTTTTTTTTCAAATATAGTAACTCCAGCAGCGTGAATTCCTATGTTTTCTGTTTTTAATAAAGTTAAAGTTTGCCCATCAAAATTATATAAATGCAAATTACCATCGTGAGTTGTTACTGCTATTAATTGACCATCTATGGATGCCATATCTGAAATATAACCTGTTAGTGTTGCTTTGGTTATAAATTCTAAGGAAGAGCCATTAAAACGATAAATTAATAATTCTTTATTTATCGTATCACATGCGATATAATTATTGGTTAAATTAGTCATACTTCTAATATTAATGGCAACTGAGGATAGCTTGCTTATTGTGTTTTCAAATTTATAAAGTTCTAATGATCCAGCTCTATAGACTAAAAAATATGGATAGGTTAATCGTAATACTTTTGAAATTGGATAACCAATATCGTAGGAATCTATTAAGGATAAATCAATAGTTCTCATTTCAATTGTTGTGTAATTACCAACAATAAGATATTCTGAAGATAAAAAAGCGCTAATAATTGGTGAGTAATAAATTATTTCTCCTAATTTTGAACCACTTAAATTAAAAATGCTTAATGCATATTCACTGGGGCTTTTTCTTGTAGTAACTGAAATATAACTAGCAATTGTATCAAAAGAAAGAATTGGATAGGTAATGTCATAAGATATTTCAGCAATTTTACTGAGTTGTTCTTGTTCATATTTTAAAATTTCAATAACTGGCATTTGTCTATTTTTTTATCAAAAAATATTTTTAAAAGCAAGTTTTTAATAAAATTCGCAATCATGGCTTTCACCTGGTAAGGTATAATCATCTAACCTGGTCAAGTTAGTTCCATCCCATTTAAAAACGCTTAAGAAAGGACTTCTAGTGTAAGTAACAACTAAGTATTGACCACTTATATCAAAAGAACATGCTTTTGATGGATAATTTACTGGTAAATTGTTTTCAGCCACTTTTGTTAAATTAGTTCCATCCCATTTTAATAGTGTAAAATAAGGAGAATCAGCATGTGCACATGCTATATATTGACCATCAGGAGAAAATGATACACCAAAGCAAATATCAGGTAGTGTATAGTCAGCTACTTTTGTTAAAGTGCTTCCATCCCATTGAAGTAAAGCAAAATATGGACTGTTATTATGTCCTGTAGCTATATATTGACCATCTGGGCTAAATTTTAATTTACATTCAGAGTTACCCCCTAAATCATATTCAGCCACTTTTTTTAAATTAGTTCCATCCCATTCTAATAAAGTGATACATGGAGAGTATATATGAGCACAGGCAATATATTGCCCATTTGGACTAAAATTTATTCCATAACAGTCTCCACCAATGTTGTAATTATCTAGTTCTGTTAAATTTGTTCCATCCCATTTTAATATAGATACATAAGGATAATTTCCATAAAAGTTTTGGTATCCACATACAATATATTGACCATCTGGTGAGAAATCAACACTATAACAATTATGATTTGCATTATTTGGTAAAGTATATTCAGCCACTTTTGTTAAATTAGTTTCATCCCATTTAAGCAAGTGAACATTAGGATGTCCTTCAGTGCCACATACGATATATTGTCCATTTGGAGAAAAAGCAACTCCATATGCACTATTACCTAAATTATATTCAGCTTTTTTAATTAATTGAGTTTCATCTTTCCATTCTAATAAAATAAAATATGGTGAACTTATATCAGCAACAGCTATCCATCTACCAACTCCTGTATATCTTGAGATTATATATTTATTTTGATAAGTTTTTAGCCCTTTAGGAATATGCATTTTATTATAAACAGAAACATTTAATGAAGTTATGTTAGTTAAATTTTTAGTATCCCATTGATAAATTATATTTTTAACAGTTGAGCCATTGGTTGATAAAAGTGAAAAATAATGTTTGGGAGGTATTAATTTTTGAGAATGTTTTAAAGGTGTCAAAATTTCTCTCATAATTCCACTTCTATTTCAGAAAGTTTATTATTTGTATTAGGAGCAAAATTGTCTAAAATTTTAGTAAAAACGATACTCAAAAAAGCTATTAATATACAATCTATAAGTTGATAACCTTTAAGTAAAGAAATAAAAAAACCATACCAGAAAGATAAACAAATTTGGCAATTAAACGGTTTGAAGTTTAGTTTTTTTGCTAATTTAAAATAGCGAATTAACTCAAAAAATCCTAAAGTAAATCCATAAGATGATAGAGCTATCCAGAACATTTTATTGCTCTTCTGGTTTTTCTTTATCTTCGAGTTCTTTATCTAAACTAATCTGACATGCATTTAATTCACAACAGGTTTTATCAATTGGGACTTCTTTTTTGATTACTTCAACTATTTCTGGATCTGCTTTAACTTCCTTAGCAATATCTTCTAAAGTAGCCTCACATCTGATATATTTTTTAACAAGTTCTTTTCTCTGTTCTGGTTCAGCCTGTGATAATAAAATTTCTAATGCTCCTGAAAGCTTACATGGTAAACATTCATCTTTTTCTTTTGTTTCTTCTTTTTTTTCTTTTATTTCTTCTTCATAATCTTTTACTTCTAATTCCATATTTTTGACCTCCATTATTTTGCTAGCCTATTTTACCATTATTGTTTTTTTTGTCAAATCAAAATATTGACAATTACTTTTAGAAGAGTATTATAAAAAAAATGGCTTTAATAGAAATACTTAAATTTGAAAATCAAACTCTCAGTAAAGTATGTGAAATAGATACTGGTGTATTAAGTTCTGTTACATCATTTAGTGTGAGAAATGATGTTGTAATTTTTACTCAAAAAAGCACTTTATATAAATATGATTTGCAGGGTAATTTATTAGCTCATATAACTTTTGATAAAGATGTTTTTGCATGTTTTCTTACTGATGACTTGATAGCGATTGGTTATGGGAATACAATAGAAGTTCGTGATATTTATTTTACTGAATTAGCTAGTGTTACAATAGCAGGAACTGTAGAAAATATTGAAAGAATATCTGAAGACCATTTTGCAGTATATCAGGGTGGGAATATATCTGTTTATAAATATGATGGAGTTATTAATCATGTTATAGATCAAGCATTAGCGAATGTAAATGGTTTGGTAAATTTAATAGATAATTACTTGGCTGCTACTGTTGTTAATAATCTTTATATATACTATTTTGATGAAAATGCAGGTAGTTTGGTTGAAAAAGTATCTAAAACAATAGGAGCAAGAATAAGTGATATTTCTTCATCAGATGATATGTCCTTAATAATTATTTCAAGGCAGGATGGATATGTGGAGCTATATAAATTTGATGGTGCTAGTTTGTCATTATTACATTCAGAAAAAGCGAATGGAGATTTAGCAGGATGTAGTTATGTTTTATATTCACCGCAACAGGTGCATGATGTTTAATCGCAAAACCATTCACTCATGCATTGCCAGAATTTTTCTAATTTCTTCCCTTTCTTTTCAATTTTTAAAGCCTTAACTCGTGCCCAGCATGTTCTGACTGCTTTTCTAAAATTCATTATTCTCTCTTTTAACCTTTCTGAAGTTTTATGAACGATTCCTTTTTTACAATATTTCTTAATCTGCTCTTCAGTTAAAGCTCCTATAATTCCTTTAGAAAAACAAAGCTTTTTTCCTTCTCCTATATCATAACAGGTGCATGGATAAAGTTCTGCTTTGGCTTCATCAATAACAAGACCACCATAACCCTCATCAATTTCAACCAGTCCTTCAAGTTCTAGGTCACTGTATCCTATAATTCTTCTTAATGCCACTTCTTCACCAAGGTAACGTTCAACTATATTTTTCACATCACCTGGTGTTAATTCTGTCCTTAATAAAAAATCAATTAAATCTTCTATTTCATGTGCTTTTTCAACAAAAATTTTAGCTTCTTCTGGTGTTTCTGGTTGAATGACTATTTTAATTGGCTTTGGCATTACTTAGCTCCTTTTTTAAAAGTTTTATAAGCATATAAACCTAAAGCGCCTAAACCTAATAGAAAAATAACTTCAGTTATACTTAAAGGTTTTTTCTGAATTTCTTTTACAACAGCTTCCTGAGCTATTTTATATCTTTCTAAACATATTCTATTTGCTTTTTCAGGGCTATAACCTTCTTCTTGCAATTCTTTAGCACATTTTTCTATTTTTGATGCAACAACCTCTGCTGGTTTTTTAGGGTGAGTAATGAAATAGGTGGCTAAAGCTCCACTAATTCCTGTAATACCTAAAGCTATTGGAATTAATGGTATAAAGCCAAATTCTTCGTATGTTTCTAACATTGGCATCTCCTTTCTTCTTTAACTAATAAATCACCAAGTATTGTTTTTTTAATAAACCAGTATTTACCAAATAATGGATGATAATATATATGCCATCCGTTTTTTACTCCTTTATATTGAGTTCCTGCTGGTAACTTCAATTTATTTCCCTTTTTTACCAAATAACTCTTCATATATCAACTTCATTACTGAAGCAAAACCAATAATTGTTAATCCAATTAAAAGCACTCCAAGAGTAGGAGCATACTGGTCAAACCAAGTTGGTTTTAATAAATCCATAGTTAATGGCACTCTTCTCATTTTTTCTTTAGCAAATGGATTTACTTCATATGCTTTACCTTCTTTTAAAAAAATAATTTTTGGTGATAATAATTTAGATAATATAGAAGGTTTTTCTTTTGGTTTAGGTTGTATTAACTTACTAACATCAATTGTAAAATCTGGTAAAAGATTTAATTTAATACGAATCTTTTCAGGAATAATAGTCTCCTTTAAAAGAGCTAATACATCAGGTAATTGACCGTAACCTTCTAATCCTTTAACCTCAACAATTTTAGCCATTTTTTCTACTTGTAATAATATCTAAAATAATAGTTTCAAAACGTTCTATTTTATTTTCTAAATTTCTTATTCTTTCTTTAAAATCATTTATTCTTCTATCTAAAAAATAAATATATACAAGTATTCCAATACTTAGACCTGTTGGTGCAATATGAACCAATTCATTAGTTAAAATATGCTTCAAAAAATCCCAAATGTTAATCATCGTTATCTCCTATTTACTGGAATAATAATATAAAATTCCATTTGTTGTTCCACTTGCATTTGGGCATATAAATTGAATACTATAAACATTTAATAAATCGTCAATTGTTTGTCCTTCATCAAGGTATATTATATCAACATCATCATATGTTTTACCATTAATTTTGTCTTTAACTGTTAACACTTTAATTTGCCAGTCAAGTTGTTTTGAATGTAAGCATATATATTCACTTCCTTTCAATATAACTTCCTGAGGAGTGCTGTCACTTGCTTCAATTTTTCCTGATTTATATGTTTCTGCCATAATTAACTCCTTATGTTTATATTTTTTTATCCTTTTTCTCAATCTTTTTGCAATAACAGGAATGTAACTTTCTTTAGCTTCATATTCAGCATTAAATATTAAACTTATATTTGCTATACATTCTCCAATATGTAAATCTGTATATATCTCGTAACATATATTTCCTAATACATGTATATTTAGTTGACAATCTGTTATTCGTATTTCGCTCATTTTTAACTGCCATATTTTTTCTAATAAAGGATAATTTTAATATTTTCTATATATAAGCTTTGACCATCCTTTACTGTTACATCATTTCCATTATCAAATTCAATATACATTACTATCGTGTCATCTGATGTATCATCGTCATATACTATCGCTCCAGGCGTTACTAAGTCTCCTCCAGATGCTTGCCAACCAATGTCATCCCAACTAACAACACATCTATCATTAACATCATCTTCTTGAACTTGAACATTTTGTAATGTCTTGCCACCTTGAGTATAACCATTACCTGTAGGTAACTCATAAGATGATACATCAGACCATGTTGCATGGTTATCTTTATCAAAGGTAAATCCACTTTGCATTAAGCAAATCTTGAATGTATGGACATCAAAGTCTATATCTCCTGACATTAATTTAAATTTAAAATGATTACTTGCAGTTATGGAACTTGCAGTTTTTGATTCTTCTTCACTTGCTGCTGAAGAAAAACTTGGCTCTGGATCAACACGTTTTCTTATTCTTACCCAGTCACATATAACTTTGCCATCAACTGTATCGCTTTTCCATGTGCGAGTATGAAACACTATTGGTAAATTTATTGTTGGTATATTAGATGTTATTTCACAATCAAGATTAAAATCTGCATAAAATTTTACTAATGATGAATCTTTCCACCAAATTCCATAAATATGATAATCTTCTGGATCTACTGATATATCACAATATGATTCATTCCCATTTGAAAAACAACGATACCTTTTAATAATATTAATTGCATTCCAAGCTGCTGTTTTTATTTGATTATTAAATTCAGTGCTATATTCATCAAATCCACTACCACCATATTGACCATCTTTTATCTTATAATTTGGAATTTTTAATTTTAACTCTAAAAATTTATTTAAGTAATTTAATTTTGAGTATACTTTATAAACGCTTTCAGTGCTTTGAGGAGTTTGTATTACTATCAATTCAGAATTACTTACCGAATGATAACCTCCTGAACCACTAAGCTGTATAGAATTCCACTTATTTGAATCAAGAGCTGTTCCTTCAAAATCATCAAAAAAGTCAAATGTATCATCTCCATTGCTTACATTACTAGCACTACTGTTCCCATAATAACAATATATATCAACATTACTATCCAAGTTGTCAGAAACTTTAACCCAAACATAAGCAACTCTATTTGGAGATGTGCCTTCTACAGCTTCTACCCATATTGGTAACTCTGTTATTCCATCACTTTTAGTAAATCTTAAATCTCCACTATCATTTTTGCCAGATGGGAAAATTGCAGAGTGTCCTTCAACGTGAAAATCATATCCTGAAGCTCCTGAACTTTCTCCAACTTTTAATAAAACCTGATAGCCACTGCCTGCTCCACTTTGCCCCTGTATTGTTATTTTCTTTCTATATTGCCAGCCAGTTAACCACATAATTTCTCCTATTGATAACTAAGATATTCAACTATATAACTCGTTGAAGCACCTGCTGTAGTAGATTTAACTGATACAGTAACTTTTTGTAAATTTTCAAGATTTATCTTCATTTTTTCTCCTGGTGCTAAAACTTTGCTATCTTCTTCATAATCAATTGTTCCAGAATATCTTACATATGATTTTATTTTAACATCCATATCATTTGTATCCCCATTGTTTTTAACAAAGATAGTTACTCCTTTTTTATTTCTTAAATCAATTGTTGCTACAACAGTTTCAGAATCAGTTGTAGTTCCACTACTACTACCTTCTGTTTTATCAGGCTTTTGCACAACTTCTAAATTACCACTTGTATTTACTAAAACACGCCTATAATTTGCTCCATCGTATCCATATAGTAATGTAACAGCACCTAAAAAATTGGCTGGTGATATGGTGGCTCCTGGAGTGCCAATTATCCTTGGACAAATAAATGAACTTCCATCATATCCATATATAATAGAGCAATTATGTAAACAATTTGATGGAGTAATGCTTTCACCTGGTGTTGCTTCTACATTTAGTCTTCTAAAATTTGTGCCATCAAATGCGTATAATAATGAAACAACATTTAAAGCATTTATTAAATTTGCTGTTGATAAACTATCATCTATAGATGGAGTTAAAGTGAGTTTTTTATATTCTGAACTGGCAACATCATAGGCATAAAGGTTAGCAGTTGTTCTAAGACCATTATCAATTACATAAACTGGATATATTGTGTCTTCAGTTTGATTCCAGCCCCATAGTGTTATCATTAATGCAGGACCAACATCACCTTTTAATTGCAAAGCCATAACTTACTCCTAACAAATATCAAATTCCATAATTCTTACTTCAATTTGTTCTGATAAAGCTTCTGCACAAATACCATAAAGAATCAAATTAGGCTCTAAACCAAAAGGAATAATATTTCCTGGACCAACAGGAAAAGCTTCTCCCACTTTTAAAGTAGGCTTAAAATCTACCCATAAAGTTTTGGCTTCAGCTATATCATTATTGTATACCCATAAAATCTTAAAAGTGCTTACAGGACCTGCTAAAACAGTGGGAGATGGTGTAACAGTTATTTTGTAAGTTCTTGGAGAAGCAATTACACCATTCATTGCTGCTATTTGAGCGCATGAAAGACATATATTAGCCAGAAGTTCAAGTTTTAAGATTTCTCCTTCAAGTAAAAGAATATCTACTCCACTTAATTCTTTTTGATATTTGCGTATATAATCTCTTACTCTTGTTATCCAGCTAATAATTAATGCTCTTTCTGGTCTAATTCCATTCATAATTTACCTCTATGCTGTTGCTGGTTCTTCATAACCAATAAGGACAAAATATACGTCTATGGCATTGCTACTATCCAGATTTTTAATTTCTACACTTATTGTTGTTCCTCCTAAAAACCTGTATGGATAAGGCATGTTATAAGGTCTCTTACCACTACCTGTGATACACTTTGCATGAACTGGATCTTTGGTTAAGTCTTGAGATGTAAATTCATCCCTGATAAGAACAGTAAAATTCATGTTTTCGGTAGTTGTTCCATGATTTACACCATAAGCATTTATCTGTAAAGCTACAAAATGAAATCCTGTAGATAAGGTGTATCTCTTTTTACTTGTGCCACTTGCTGCAATGTTACTGAAATCAAAAGGTATAGCAGTAAATCTTTTACCTGGAACAACACTTACTGCATACCCTGGTGGGCAAGCTTCATAACCTTTATATTCAGGATTACCAGCATATTCAATATTAGTAACTTTTTGTGGACTTCTAGCTATTTGCCTCTTTAACATTTTTCAACCCCCTCATTTATTTACTTTTAATTTAACATAAAATCACCTCAAAACGCAACTCTTTTATAGACATAATAAGCACCGATAACTTTATTAACATAAGCTTGATTTATAAAACAGCCTTCTTTTGTATATCTTGGTGAGCCTGCATTGTATGCAGCAATACCTTTATAAAAGCCATATTTTCTAATTCTATTTGCTAAATATTTTACACCATAATTAATGTTAATTTCTGGATCATAAAGACCTTGAGGTTTACCATAATAGCCCATTTCTCTGGCAGTTCTATATAAAATTTGCATTAATCCTCTGGAAGCATCTTCTATGTGTCGCTCGTATCTATATGCTTTAGGATTACCATTACTTTCTGTATGAATAATGGCTAAAATTAATGCAGGGTCTATGTTATATCTTCTACCATATTTAATAGCTAGATTTTTCCATCTTAATACTTTAGTAGATGGAGTTATTTTAGCAGGTCTTAAACAAAAAGGATGGGCTAAAGCTTTCCTGTGTAAAAAAACAAGACTTAATAATGCACTACTAGCACCTAAAATTAAAAGTGTTTTAGCAGACATTGGCTAGAAAACCCCACCATCTTTGAAATTAGCATTTAAAAGATGGTGGGGATTTTTGCTATTTTAAATTACCCACCTACAACTTCTCTGCTGAGCATTCCTTCTAAGCAGACCCACAACTTCCTTTCAGCTTGTAATGTCTTTCCAGTGGCAAATGAGAGCTTGAATGTGAAGGTTCTACCACCAACCAAGATGATAGGAATTGGTAATACCATAACAGAACCAGCACTTGGTAAACCATTGCTCCAGCTAGCTAAAGCAGGAGCGTCTGTGCTGTCAGCAGTTGCTAATGAAGCTACAGGTCCGCAACCTGCTCCAAAAAGAATTAATGGAGCACGCCATACTTCAATATCACCTTCTCTTAAGAAGCTTAAAACACCATAACTGAAAATGGTATCAATGTCTTTCATTAAGTTTACAGCATCAGTGCTAGCACCATAGGACATAAAGCGTGGAATAATACGAATCTTATTGCATACAAACTGCCAGCCTACCTGTAAGGTGCTGAATTGCTTTAAGTTGGTATCAATGATTGTCTTATTGTCACTTCCCTCAGGAGATTGGAATACGTATGTGTCGGCTAAACTTGTGCTTAAAGTAGCAGTATCATAAATCCAGTATGGGCGTGCATCTGTTAATTTTTTCTTAGTAATTACTTTTCCTGTAGGGCTCTTTACAGTTACAACAGCCATTTTATTGACCTCCTTATTAAATTTTAATATTCTTCAACTAAAATTTCTTCTTCTTGTCCTAATCCTTCACTTGCTTCCTCATATGGCTTTTCATATTCAGTCATTGTTAAAATGCCATATGGTGGTGTCTCCTCAACAGTAACCTCAGCTTCCTCTGGAGCTACCTCTTCCTCTTCTGCCTGACCATAGCCTCTTAACGCTGGCACAGTCACAACTTTACCTAACATGTGCTGAACGATTTTATAAGCACAAATTGAACCACCACCTAAACCAATTCCAACTCCCAAATCAGTTTGCCCACGTCTGTATAAGTAAGCTCCAAGAATTCCAGTTCCAGCTAACATTGCAACATTTCTCATAAGTGGAGATAATCTGTTAATAACTGGAATTTTAGGAATAATCATGTCTAATAATGTTACACCACCAGCACCTATAGCTCCACCTTTAAAAAAGTTCATTAACATTGTGCGATCAATTGCTGCTGCTTGTCCAAACATGTTTGACCCTCCTCCTTCATATACTAATACTTTTGCCATTTTTATACCTCCTATTTAATTTTACATAGTGCCATTTAATTTTGTCAATACTTTAAGTTCTTTTAGCAATAATATAAACCACTACAAAAATAACACCAGCCAATGTTAAAATTGGCATTACTTTTGCTAACATAGGTTTTTCTTCTACTACAACACCAGGACGACGAGGACGTCTACGAGGCGCAGTGGGCACAATAATCTCAACTTTACCATTTTTCATTGTAGGAGTTACCGCTTTTTTACTCATAAGTCTAATTTCTTCCACTTGCCTCCATATGCCCAGTCCAGTTTTAGCTGTTTCAGTAAGATGTTTTATGAAGTTTGATAACCCTTTGCCCAATGTTTTTTCTTTCTTTTCTTCTTCAACAGTATAAACTGCATCATCAAGAGCCGCCCAGGTTTTGGGACCAACTATGCCATCAACTTTAAGACCATAATCGCTTTGAAATTCTTTAACTGCCCTTTCTGTTTTAGGACCAAAATGACCAGTAATATCGGCAGGGGATAATAAACCTAAATTATAAGCTAAAATTTCTTGTAATTTTTTAACATCAGGACCGCTCATTCCTCTTTTTAAAGTTCTTCTCGCCATAAGTTGCCTCCAAAACCTTCCTATTTAAAGAATATCAAATTTAAGTGGAATCTGTCAACGTTTTAACAGTATTAAACCAGAAATTGCTAAACCAACTCCTAAAATAGCTAAAAGTTCAGCTATGGATGGTTGTGTAACAGCTTTAATTGCTTTTCTTTTTGTCTTCTTTCTTTCTAAAATTAAAGCTTGAGTTAAAGCTGCCCAAGTTATTGGTCCCACTATTCCATCAACTTTAATACCAGCATCTACTTGAAATTGCCTGACAGCCCTTTCAGTTTTTGGACCAAAAATACCGTCATCTTCTCCCTTACCTAAATAGCCAAGAATAATTAAAATCCTTTGTAAATTTGCAACCTCTGGTCCCCTATTAGTTCTTCTTAATAAAGGTCTTTTTATTTTTTTAATTAATTCTTTTTTAATTTCTTCTCTTTCTATCGCTTCTTCTTTCTTTACTTCTTCAGGTTTTTTCTCAGCCTTTTTCATTCCTAATTTTCTTTTGATCCAATCAATTATACCTTCATACTCATACATTTTTAGCCTCCTAAATTTCTTCACTTTTTCCTAAAAGTAATGCAGTTAAAGCAGCACCACCAATAATTAAAGGAGAGTATTTTTTTATAGTTTGTATTGTTTCTTCCTCTTCTCTTCTTCTTATTTTTCTAATTACATATCTCCTTCGTGCTTCAGCAAGTCTTTCTTCCTCTGTGGCATAAGGCTCTAAATATTCAGTATATTCTTCTGCTGCTCTGGCTGTGCCTGCTCTTTGTGTTGTTCTAACAGTATTATCTGCATATCTGTATACATATTCAACTGTTTGTTTAGGAGGTGGCTTTCTGGCTGCTTTAAGCGCTTTAATTTGAATAACAGCAGGTAATATAACACCAGCAGCCTGAAGAGTTGTTTGCATTGTTTTTGAACCTACAACTTTATCTATTGTGGAAGCTACGCCTTTAGTAATATTCCATGTTGTTTTACCAACTTTTTTAACAGCACCCCATATAGACCTAAAAATTCCACCTTTAGAAGTAGTTTTAACAGCAGCTTTAACTGGGCTAAATTTTTTAGGAGTTTCAGTTAAATAATGTATACCTTTTGTTAAATAAGGAATAGCACCATAATTACTGAAAGGTTCATATTCCTTTTTTAATTCTTCCAATTCAAGCATAACTTCCCTCTATTCAAATATTATTTTAAAATCTTTTTTTTCTACATACACAGGCTCCCAACCAACATAACTCTGAGCAAAAGTAGCATCGAGAGGATACCAGCTAGGTCTATCAGGTGGTATTCCAACCAGAGGGTATATATGATGAAAAGTCTTTTTTCCTTTTGCTCTTACTATTCTTATTAAAACGGGATAGCCAATAGATGTTAATAAAGCTCCTAATAAAATTGTAAAATCATCACAATCGGCACTTTTTAAACTTAATATTCTTCTAGCAGTATGATAACTGTCGGCAAAATATACATCTTTTACATATCTTATATTTTTCTTTACCCAATTAAAAATTTTTTCAACTTCACAATGATAATCTTTAGGTGGGCAGGAACGAACTATTTTAACAGCAAATTCTCTAATGTATGGATCTTTACCACCTTCTTCTATAAGGTCTGCAATAATTTGAACTCTTGCCCAATCTGCTGTTTCTCCCCATCCTACTTCATGTTCAGCTCTTAATCGCATTTATCCTAAAACTTTTTCTTTTAATTCTTTAAGTATAAACTCTGTTAAAGCATAAGCCTCTTGTTCATTAATTTCTAATACTTTCATTATTGATTTTCTCATATCATCTTTTAAATTGTCAAGGTTTTCAATGCCATGTTTAAAACTATTAAGTAAGTTTTCATTTTTTAATAATTCTTCTGATACCTCTTTGATTAAAATACCTCCTAGGTCTTCAAGAGTAATTCCTTTTTCAGTTATCACTCCTGAAAGCCCAGCAACTATATCAATAAGTGTTCTATCAAAATATTCTTTGAATAAACCATCTAACTTTTCTTTTTCAACTTCTGTTTCTTGAGGTTGAGGTTGTTGAATTTCAGGTTGAGGTAATTCACCATATTGCTGGACTTGTCTTAAATAAGAAGGAGGAATCATTCCAGTTTTTTCTATAATTTGTCTTTCAAGTTCTATTTGTTTTGTTTTTACCCATCCATCAACTATGTATTGAATAGATGGGCTTAAATGTTGAAAAGCTTTACTTAAAACATCAGTGGCTATTGTTATAATACTTGCTAAATTACTTTTACCACCAAATATTGCTTTTAATTTTTCAATTTTTTCAACATTTTCAAGAAGTTGGTCAATGGGGTCTTTTGTCTCTTCTTTTACTTCTACAGGTGGCTTTTCATTTGGTGGATTAAATATTTTTTGAAGTGTTTCAAATTTTTTGGCTTGTTCAACTAATTCATCTAAAGGATCAGTTTTTGGTTGAGATTTAATTTCATCAAGTTGTTTTGATAGTATTTCAACTTGTTTTTCTAAAGCATCTTTACCTGAAAATTTGTTGACTATATCTTCAAGTTTATCTGGATTAGAGAAAACATTCTCAATGAATTTTTCTACAATAGATTTTTCTTCTTTTTTAGCAGATGCTTCTTTTAAAGTTTCAATAAGTTTTTCAAATTTTTCTGTTTGTTTATGTCCTATGTCCATAATTTTTGTCATAACATCAACAGTTTCTTTAAAAACATTTTCTTTAGGTTCTTTTTTCTCGATTAATTTTTGAATTACTGGGGATAAAAGAGGAGTTAAAACTTTAACCCATTCAGCACTTCTATCAACATTGGTCATTTCTCTTTTTAAATTTTCAATTTGATTTTGAAGCATAAAAATTAAATGTTCGTTTCCTGGTTTTTCTGATAACTCTTCTATTTTCTTTTGCAGATGATTAATCTGCTCATCATAAATTTTCTTAATAACATCTGCTTTTTGTTCCTGTAATTGGAATAAATGTTGTTGGACATCATTCATTAGTTTTACGACATTAACACTTTGTTGGATTACTTCTTCTGTTGGAGGTTTTTCTTCTTTTTTCTCTTTTATTTCTTCTTTTGTCTTTTTTTCTTCTTCCTTTTTAGGTTCTCTACCTGTATCTATTTCTATTTTTTTCAATATAGACCCATCATCAGCAATTACCTCAGCTATATAAAGACCTCGCCCTTCTTTTGGAACAAGAAATTGTAAAACATATTCTTCAAGACTAGAATATTGGTCTATTTCAGACTTACTCAAAACAACAATTGGTGTGTGTTTGCCATATTCCTCATCTACTTTTTTGAATTTAATTTTAATACTATCACCTAATAGATGTTTAATTGATTCAAGTTCTTTTACCACCTTTCTTTTAGTAAATGCTTCAAGAGTTTTTGCAGCAGGAGAAGGAGCAGATAGAGGTGCTTGCTTTTCTTTTTTGGCTTTCTTTTCTTCAACACTTTCAAGAATTTTTTCAATTTCTCCTAATTCGTCTGTTGTTGGGTCTTCAAAGGGTGTTACTTTTTTTGCCATAATTGCCTCCTTTAGTTTTTTAATAGTTTGATATATTTTTCATTAAAAGTCAATCACCAAAATACCTCACAAATTTTTTCTTAATTAAAGAAATTAAAGCAATAAAATATGGCGCAAGTTCAATCATATAATCCAGCCCTTTATCAAGCTCAAAACATTTAGGCAATCGATTTATAAATCGTCCAATAACAGCTTCCACAGCTACTTTATCAAAAAAGTCATTAAGCCAAATTAAAACACCTTTTTTGTTACCATAAATAATTTCTTTTGCTATACCTGTAAATTTTCCAAATTTTCTTTTATAAGATTTTCTACCCCAGAAGTATATTAGTAAAGCTGGCTCAATTTTAAATCTCTTATTATCAATTTCAAAAACAGTGGCATATTTAAAAACTCCACAATATTTTGGTATAAACTTTACCCAGTATAATTTATCAAGGAACATACACATTGCATTTCTTGTTGTTGCAGTAAGATAACCACCATTATTCAGCGTCAAAATTCTCCTCTTATAATAGCTGTAGTTATTTTTATAAGGCTCAAAAATACATATATTAGTCCAGTAAAGTGTATAAATTAACGCACCATTTTCCTTTGATAATACATGGACAGGTAAATCAGGTTCAACGTATCTGTATTTAACTGATTTTCTTTTACCAGTTAAAAATTCTTTAATAAGTTCTCCAATACCTCCAAAATTTTCACTCATTTTTTCTTCCCCTTATTGCTAAAATTGCTATAAAATATACAGCAATTTTATTAACAAAAAAAGGAGGTGGAAAGAAAATTTGGTTTATAAAGCTGCCAATAAATGTTCTAATGGCAACTGTGTCAAAAAAGTCACCAACCCAAATTAAAATGGTATTTGATTGATTATAAACAATTTTATTAATTATATCTGTAAACTTTTCAATTCTTCCTTTTTTATGAGGCTTTAACCCCAAGAAAAAAATAGATGAATGTTTATTAAGCTTAAATTTTTTTTCATTTACATAAAAAAATCCTTCTGATACGAGATAATTTAAATCTGGTAAAAACCCCTCATTTTTTAACGCTGTTATAAAATAATTTATCAAAAGTTCTGTTTGTGGATCTGGATCTCTTTCTAATGTTAAATATCTCCTTTTATGAAATTCTAAAAAACTAATAATAGATTCAAGTTTGCATATATTTTTTGATAAATATATCAACGATATAGCTTCAGGCTCTCTTTTTATAGTGCAATATCGATGAGGTTTTTCAGTAGCAACAATATTGTGTAAAACATTTTTAATTGCATTATAAATTTTATTTAAATCTCTTTGAGAAAACTCAAGCCTTTTTGACATTCATGACTCCTTTAATTGCTGTTGTAAAAACTTGGCAAAATATTACTTGTTTTTCATGATATATTCCTGAAATTACATTGCATGTCAAAAAATTTTTTACTGTATCAAAGAAAAGCAAATAAGGCATAATTGAGAAAAAAAATAAATAACGAATAGGCATAACATCTAAAAGGGGCTCCATGTAAAATCTACTAATAAACTGTTCAATGAATTCTTTGTGTTTAGGATCTTCCCTTTCAAAAACTATTTGTTTTTCTTGTGTTAAACTTCGACGATAAGTCCGTGTGCTGTAAATACATGGTTCAATACCTGCAATGTCTCTTTTAAATATTGCAAAGACGACCCGTCCATCTTTAAATCGAAATTTTTTACTGATTTTTTTAATCGCCATTTATAACTCCTGCAATTGCTGTTGTAAAAATTTGGTGAAATATTACTTGTTTTTTGTGATATTTTCCTGAAATTAGATTATATATTAAAAGACTTTCTACTGCATCAAAGAAAAGTAAATAAGGCATAATTGAGAAAAAAAATAAATAATGAATGGGTATAACATCTAAAATGGGTTCTGTGTAAAATCTGCTAATAAATTTTTCAATAAATTCTTTGTGTTTAGGATGTTTCTCTTCAAAAACTATTAGTTTCCCTTGTGTTAAATTTTGATGATAAACTCGTGTGCTGTAAATAGATGGCTCAACACCTGCAATCTCTTTTTTAAACATTGCAAAGGCGATTTGTCCATTTTCAAATTGAAATTCTTCACTGATTTTTTCAATGCCCACCTTTAACTGCCCCTAATGCCGTTATAAAAGTTTCTAGAAATAGTATTTGTTTTTTAATTTTTTCATCTAAGAAAATAATATTATGTATATCAGATTGTGCTTTTTTAAAAAATAAAAGAAAAGGCATACTTGAATAAAAAAAAGGATAACCACGAGGTATTACTATCCAAACACCTTCCAAAGTAGGGTCCTTTAAAAATGTTTTAATAAGTCTTTTATGTTTTGGTTTTTTTGGATTTAAAAAAATTGCTTTTTCGTGTGTATAGGTTAAAGAGCCAGAAACATATGGGGTAATTGTCATGGTTTCAAAAAAAAGTAATGCGACCTCTATTATTTGAAACGAATACTTATAATTTTCACTAAATTTTCTCATATTAAAAATTAGTTGTTATACCAATTCCAAAATCTATATTACCATCAAATGCTGTTCCTATTTCAGACCATATCCATAAATCACTAAATAGTGGTAATTTATTACCCAGATTATATCCAATTGGTCCAAAAGTCAATCTGGTTTTTTTATCAGCAAAGCGTCCAATTCCTATTTTTAAAAAACCAAAATCTAAATCTTTTTTCGTTCTACCATAATTTAGAGCGAAAACACCAACTTCTATACCAAAATTATCTATCCAGCTAACTCCACCTGCCAATTTAGGGTTAAATAAGTAAAATTTTTTTTGTTTTCTTTTTAATACCTTCCATTTAACGTCTTTTACTTTTAAAGGGAATCGTTTATCTCTTGTTTCTTTATCCATTGGGTTGGTAAATTCAAGTTGCACATAATAATTGTAATCGCCTTTTTCTGTTTCTGTTTGAACAATAGTTGTGTAAAAATCTAAATCATATGTTCCAGTCTTCCATTTTTCTAAATGAGGATAAAACATTGCCCAAGCAGTTGGCACTTTACCTTTTTCTGTTTTTTGATAAATTTTTTTAAAATGATATTCTAATTGAGGATGTCTTTTTGAAACATAATGCTTATCACTTTCTTGCCATAACTCCACTGTTGCTTTTAAAGTAGCAGTGATCTCTCCTATAGCTCTTAATTGCTCTTTATTTTCTTTTATTTGTTTTTGTATAATTTCACTAACTTTACTTAACTCTTTCTCCAATTCCTTTTTAGAAACAAAAGAAGCAGTTACTTTAGCAATATTTTCACTAAGTTGTGTATAAATCATTTGAGTTTGCTTTTGTATTGAATAAAAACAATAGGCAAAATAAACAAATCCAAGTATTGTTAAAATTATAAAAGTTGTCATTGCAATTGTTTTAATTTTTTGCATTTATATCCCCCTTTTAAAAGTCATTAAAGCAATTATAAAAGGATAGGTAAAAAAAACTTTTCTTTTTAAAGTTTTACTACCCATCCAGAAAAACAATTTTTTTAAATCTGTTTCAATAATGGCATAAGTGCTTAACTCAACATAATCATCGGGTTGAGTTACTTTTTGAAGCATTGAAAAACGCACAGATGTGTTTAAAAGTGGCGTAAATTTTGTATAAAACCTCTCTCTATATATTTCTTGTTCTTTTTTTACTTTAGGATATGCATAAATTATAGTGGAAGCTCCTAAAGCTTTCCATATAATTGGTCTTATTTTACTGTATGTGAAAATTATTGAGCAATCTCGTCGTTTTAAATCACTAATTTTTCGCATTTTTATTTTTCTAACCCTTTTAAAGCAACCAAAAAACAAAACACAAAAAATATATTTCTATAAACACTAATCTCTTTCGCAATTGGGGGAGAAACACTTTCTAAAGGCACCACATTTATAATATTTGCAAATTTCACATCCTCTTTTATTAAACAATATTCACAATAGAGCGCAACATGATAAATATTAAAAAAAGGAGTAAATTTGTTATATAAGTTATTTCTAGCAATTATCTGCTCTTCTAATTGCCAATCTTTTGGGCAATCGTATTGAATAAAGCGACTATTTAAAATAGAAGTTTCTAATTTTTTTGTTTCAGCAGGAAGAAAAACCAAGCCATAATAATCTTTCAATTTCAATTGACTAATTTTCCGCATCTTTTAAAGCAATCATGCTAATAAAAAAACTTGATAGATTATAAATTGTTCTTTTAAAGCGAGGTTTAATAGGTCCAGTTTCAAAATAGATGTGAGTAGGTCTATAAAAACTCCAATAAACAAAAAGCAAATTAAGCAGTGCGCAGTAATATCTTTTATTAAGCCTACTAATATTTTCTCCTAAAAAATCAACTTCAATCAGCCTTCCAGTTATAATTTCGTTTTGTTTAACCTTTCTATTTGTTATGCCTCTAAGTATTCCAAATGCGCTTTGAAAAATTTTTATTTGCCATTTATCTTTTTTAATTAAAATGTCAGTAAACTTTTCCATCTAAAAAACAAAGTCAGTTTTTCTTAAATTATAAACTATTTTTTGTTTTTTTAAATAATTTTCAAATATAAGCTGATTATCCTTTTTATAAACAACCCACTTATGTGAAGGATTAAGCCAATTGGGCAATTGCCAAAGCTTTGGAGTAACAATTATTACAAATTTACTTATTTTGTGGGCTTCTTCTATTGCTTTTAATGGGTTGTTCAAATGCTCCAATACATGACTTAAGATTATTACAGAAAATTTTGAAGAAAATTTCTTTGATAAATTTTGAACATCACAATATTTTACAAGTTTTTTCAGCAAGAAAGCCCTACCCTTTAGGGTATGGGATGAATTGCTTTTTTTAATATAACATTTTTTAAAATTAATTTCAAGTATTGACAAAAAAATTATTTTTAATTATCCTTTATATTAAAGGCATTAATTATGGAAATAAAAAATAAAGAAAAAAAATATAAATCTACTAAACACATGGTTTATAGTTGTCAATATCATGTTATATTTTGTCCTAAATATAGAAGAGCAGTTCTTAAAGATGAAATTGCAAAAAGGTTAAAAGAGTTAATATTAGAAAAACAAAAAGAATATGGTTATGAAATTCTTGATATGGAAGTAATGCCAGACCATGTGCATTTATTATTAGATGTTAATCCTAAAATTGGAATATACCGTATTGTAAGTAAAATTAAAGGCTATACATCAAAAACTTTAAGAGAAGAATTTCCTAAACTTAAAAGTCGTCTTCCTTGTCTATGGAGTGGTTCAAGATTTATTTCAAGTGTTGGTGCTGTAACTCTTGAAGTTGTTAAAAAATATATTGAAGGTCAAAAAGGTAAATGAAAATTTTAAAAATTAAATTATATCCAAAAGCAAAACAGGAAGAATTATTAAGACAATTTTTGGGTAATACTCGTTTTGTGTGGAATAAACTTGTTGAAATGAAGGTTTATAGTTTTATTAAAGGCTGTAAAAAAATAACTGAACTTAAAGAAAAATATGAATTTCTGCAATTATCTCCATCTCATACACTTCAACAAATGGCAAGAAAATTAAATCAAGCATATAAAAATTATAAAAAAGGATATACTAATAAGCCATCTTTTAAAAGAAAGAAAAATTTTGATGGCATATTAATTTTTCCTGAACATTTTCAAATTTTAGATAAAAAAATAAAAATACCTAAGCTTGGTTGGATTAAATTTAAAGACAAAATATCTTCTAAAGAAAAATTTAAATATATACAACAACATACAAAACAAATATGGATAAAAGAAAATGCTCAAGGTTTTTTTGCTTATCTTGTTTTTGATGATAGCTCTTCTCAAT
>JAJSZS010000015.1 GCA_030262725.1 Candidatus Desulfofervidus auxilii
AGAAATGTGCGTTTAAGGTTAATTAACTTTATGCAGACTAATAAGCCACATATTTTGGTAATAGATCCATTTTTACCCGTTTTTGATAGAGCTTCTGGTAGCAATAGATTGCTTCAAATGCTAAAGATTTTAAGAAATTCTGGATTTATTATAACCTTTATTAGTACAGAAGAGATGTCTGAAGTAAATAAATATAAGAAAATTTTAGAAGATATGAATATAGAGACCTTTTTAGGTCAACATTTACTTCAAACTGATTCGTCTCAGTTTTTTAAATTTAGAAATTTTAAATTTGCTATTATATCATTCTATTATATGGCAGAAAAATTTTTACCTATTATTAGAAAGTTTTCACCTCATACAAAGGTAATAGTTGATTCAGTGGACATTCATTTTCTTAGAGAAAAAAGAGAGGCAGAAGTTTATAATGACCCCGATTTATTAAAAAAAGCAATGATAACAAAGACCAAGGAGATAGAAGTTTATTCTCAGGCAGATGCAATTATAGCCATAACTGAAGATGATAAAAAGGTATTATTAGAGCATGCAAAGGGGAAAATTACATCTGATAAGGTTTTTGTAATTCCTAATATTCACAATATAAATCCTACAGAATTGCCTTTTGAAAAACGGAAAGATCTTTTATTTGTAGGTAATTTCAATCATTTACCTAATGTAGATGCTATGAAATATTTTTGTCAGGAAATATTTCCAAAAATTAAGGAAAAACTAAAAGATATAAAATTGTATATTGTTGGAAATAATCCTCCTCAAGAGATAAAAGACTTAGAAAATAAAAATATAATTGTTACAGGTTATGTACCAGATTTAAAGCCTTATATGGAAAGCACAAAAGTTTTTATTGCTCCTTTAAGGTATGGAGCAGGGATGAAAGGAAAGATTGGAGAGGCTTTGAGTTATGGTTTGCCTGTTGTGACTACTTCTATTGGAACAGAAGGTATGAATTTAAAAAATAATACTCATGTCATTATTGCAGATGATGCATCTACCTTTGCTAATGCAGTAATTAAACTTTATACAGATAAAGAGTTATGGGAAAGGTTAAGAGAAAATGGCATAAGACATATTCAGAATAATTTCACACCTGAAGTTATTGATTCAAAATTAAAAGAAATGTTTGAAATCATTGAGAAAAAGGAAATTGCAAGATTTCCATTAGATTCAAAAATTTCAATAATTGTTATCAATTATAAAAAGACAAAGGATACATTAGAATGTTTATCTTCTATTAATAAAAATGATTATGAAAAATATCAAGTAATTGTTGTAAATAATACTATAAGAGATGGTTTAAAGGAATTACAAGAGTTTGCTGAAAAAGAAAAGATTAATTTTATTTATTGTGAAGGAAATCATTTTATTTATCCTAAGAAAAGTTTTAAAAGGGAGCTTATTCTTATAAATAATAAAGAAAATCTAGGATTTGCAGGAGGGAATAATATTGGAATTAAATATGCTCTAAATTGTGGTGCTGATTATATTTGGCTTTTAAATAATGATACAATTATAGATAAAGATGCTTTAGTTGAGTTGGTTAAGTTAGCAGAAACAGATAAAAAGATAGGTTTAATTTCTTCAAAAATTTATTGTTATAATAATCCTAAAAAAGTTCAATATGATGGTAAAAAAACTGTTTATGAGGGAATGGATGATATAAAGAATGATTTCCCAAAGCCTACAAATTTTGCTTCAGGCTGTAGCCTTTTTATTCGTAGAGAATTTATTGAAAAAGTAGGATTTTTAGATGAAGATTATTTTCTTTATTTTGAAGATAATGATATTTCTGCTAGAGCTTTAAAAGCAGGATGGAAAGTATATTATAATCCTTACTCTAAAGTGTATCATAAAGGAGGAGTTTCAATTGGCGGTTGGTTAAAGTCTCCTTTAAGTGTTTATTATGCTACTAGGAATCTTTTATTATATCATTATAAGCACAATTTTTTTGATGTTTCTAGAGATTTTGATTATCTTAAAAACCAAGTTTTTAGCCAATTGGATGGAGACAAAATTCGAGTTTATGCTTTTGTTCAAGGAATAGAAGATTTTATTTATGGTAAAAAAGGTAAGGCAGAGATAGATTTTGAAAAGATAGTAGAAATAATTGAAGAAATAGAAAAAGAAAAAAAAGAAATAGAAAATATACTTAAAGAATTTTTTGAAAAAGATTTAAAAGAAAAATTTTCTTTAATCAAAAAAGCTTTAATATTGAATCCTTCTCAGACTGATTTAATAGATAAATTTTTAAATTTAGCTCAAGCATTATTTTTTAAAGAAAGTCTAAAAAGAAGTAATGATAATTTACTCAATTATTGCCAAGAAGCCGAAAAATTGTACAGTGACGGTCAAGTAGAAGAGGCAATAAAATTATTTAAAAAAGTATTGGAATTAGACCCAAATTTTGCTTTAGCACATAATGATTTAGCATTTATATATTGGCAAAATAAAGATACAAAAAAAGCACTTTATCATTTGACAAAGGCTATTACACTAGCACCAGAAGATAGAGATATTATTTGGAATTGTGGTCAAATTATGTTCTCTTTAGGTTATATAAAAGATGCATATGAAGTATATAAAAATTATTTACAAAAACATCCAGATGAGGTAGAAATAAGGCAAGTAGTTGAGGAGTTAGAAAAAATAATAGTCAATAATGATTTCAAAAAAATCTCTTTTACCTCTTGATCTTAAAAATCAAATTTTAAGGGAAATATTTAAATATTTACCTGAAGAAAATTGTATAATTTTTCTTTTTGGTTCACAGGCAGAAAAAAAAGCGACTAGAAGGTCTGATATAGATATAGGAGTGCATTGTTTGGAAAGTATTGATGCTAAAAAATTTTTAGCCCTTCAAGAAGCGTTAAATATAAATGTTGACACATTAAGAAAAATAGATATTGTGGATTTCAAAAGAGTATCAGGAGAATTTAAAGATTTTGCATTAAAGGAAATAGAAATATGGCATGTGGGGAAAAACTTAAAAAAAAGATTTTTGACCTTAGAAAGGCTTATACAAAACTTAAAAACATAAAAAATCTTAGTCTTGAAAAGGAAATACTTTTTGAAGTTGCAGCAAAAAGATTTGAATATACTTATGAAATATTATGGAGGTCTTTAAAATTATTTTTACTGGAATTAAAAGGAGTAGAATGTTTTACACCCATGGATTGTTTTAAAACAGCTTATATGATTAATTTAATTCCAGAAGAATATGAAAAAATTGTTCCCGAAATAGTGAGCCGTAGAGGAAGTCTTTGGGGAAGTTGTTGATAACTTAGAAAAAGAATGTAAGAAATCAAAAAATGCCATTTAAATTTACTAGGTTAGAAATTCCAGAATTAATTTTGATTGAACCAAAAGTTTTTGAAGATCATCGTGGTTTTTTTATGGAGGCATATAGTTATAAGGATTTTTCAAGATTTGGTATCGATATAAATTTTGTTCAGGATAATCACTCAAAATCCGTTAAAAAAGGTATTTTACGCGGCTTGCATTATCAAAAAGAGCCTATGGCTCAAGCAAAATTGGTTAGATGTATTAGAGGAGAAATATTTGATGTTGCAGTAGACATTAGAAGAGGCTCTCCTACTTATGGTAAATGGATAAGTGTAATACTTTCAGAGGAAAATAAAAGAATGCTTTATATTCCTATTGGTTTTGCTCATGGATTTTGCACTTTAACAGATAATGTAGAAGTAATTTATAAAGTTTCAAATTTTTATTCCCCAGAACATGAAGCAGGCATCATTTGGAATGATCCTAATTTAAATATAAATTGGCCAATAAAAGAACCTATTCTTTCAGAAAAGGATAAGAAATGGCCTACCTTAGAGAATGCAGATAATAATTTTGTTTATAGGAAAGAATAAATGAAAGTGCTTATTACTGGTGGAGGAGGTTACATCGGTTCTGTTTTAACTCAAATTTTATTAGAGAGAGGATATAAAGTAAAGGTTTTAGACAGGTTTTTCTTTGGTATAGAAACCTTAAAAAATATTTTAAAGAACAAAAATTTAGAGATAGTCAAAGATGATATTAGATGGTGCAAAGAAGATGTATTGAAGGGAGTAGATGCAGTTATAGACATGGCTGCTCTTTCAAATGATCCTTCTGGTGAATTGAATCCTAAAAAAACTTGGGAGATAAATCATAAAGGACGTGTTAGAATAGCTAACTTAGCTAAAAAACAAGGGGTAAAGCGATATATTTTCCCATCATCATGTAGTGTGTATGGTTTTCAAAATGAGATAGTAGATGAAAGGTCTCCTACAAATCCTCTAACTACTTATGCTAAAGCCAATCTTGAAGCAGAAAAAGATATTTTGACTCTTAAAGACGATAATTTTACAGTAGTAATTCTCAGGCAAGCTACAGTTTATGGATATTCACCTCGTATGAGATTTGATTTAGCTATTAATGGAATGGTCTTGGGATTTTACAAAAATAAAAAGATTCCTATTTTAAGGGATGGAACACAATGGCGACCATTTGTTCATATAAAAGATACAAGTCATGCTATGATTTTAGCCCTTGAAGCAGATAAGCACCTTATAAATGGTGAAATATTTAATGTTGGTTCAAATGAGCAAAATTATCAAATTTTTTCATTGGCAAAGATGGTAGCTGAAGCAATAGGTATTCCATTTGAATATGAATGGTATGGTTTGCCTGACCATAGGTCATATAAAGTAAATTTTGATAAAATTGCTAAAGTTTTGGGGTTTAAACCAGAATATACTCCAAAAGATGGAGCAGTTGAAGTATATGAAGCTTTAAAAAATGGAAAGGTTTCGCCAGATGATCCAAAAACTATTACTGTAAAATGGTATAAGCAATTACTTGAAATGCAAAGAATTTTAAAAGAAATTGAAATAAATGGAGTTATTTTGTGAAAATTACTATTATCGGTGCAAATGGTCAGCTTGGAACAGATTTAATGGAAATTTTTTCATCATATAATGCCATCCCGCTTACTCACTCTCAAATAGAGATTACTCAGTTTGAAAGTTGTTTAATACTTAAAGATATTAAGCCAGATATAATAATCAATACTGCTGCCTTTCATAAAGTTGATGCATGTGAGGATAATGTTTTGAAAAGTTTTTTAGTCAATGCTATTGGTGCAAAAAATGTTGCTAAAATATGTGAGGATATAAAGGCAATAAATATTTATATAAGTACTGATTATGTTTTTGATGGGGAGAAAAAAACACCTTATAAAGAAAGCGATGAACCAAATCCTATTAATGTTTATGGCATAAGTAAATATGCAGGTGAGTTTTTTACTAAAAATTATTGTTCTCAATATTATATTATTAGAGTAGCAAGTCTTTTTGGCAAGGCAGGAGCCAGTGGCAAGGGTGGCAATTTTGTAGAAACAATGATTAAAAAAGCAAAAGAACAAAAATTGAAAGTCATTAATGACATTATTATGACTCCTACTTATACTAAAGACTGTGCACAAATGATAAAAATTATTCTTGAAAAAGAATTACCATATGGGATTTATCATCTTACAAACCAACCTGCTTGTTCTTGGTTTGATTTTGCAGTAGAGATCTTTAAAATATTAAAAATGAATGTTTCAATAACACCAATTACATCTGATGAATTTGTTTTTAAAGCAAATAGACCTAAAAATTCAGCTTTAATAAGTGAAAAGCTTCCTATATATAATTTGAAAATGCGTTTATGGAAAAATGCCCTTAAAGACTACTTAAAGGAAAAAGGTTATTTATGAAGACTATAGAAATAAACCATGTAATTAATTTAAAAAAAGCATTTTCTACGTTAAAAAAAAGGCAAAAAAAGATGCCTTTACCTGAATTTGAAAAAAGAAAAAGAAGGTTACTTGAATCAAGAATAAAATGTATAGGAAATGAATCTTTATTAGAGAAAACAATAAAGAAGTTAGAGAAAAATGGAATAGAAGTATATTATGCAAAAGATAAGGAGACTGCATTAAAAATAATTTTAGATGAGGTTAAAGGAGAAAATTTAATAGTTAAATCAAAATCAAATGTAACTAAAGAGATTGAGTTAGCTGATTTTCTTGAAAAAAATGGTGTTAAAGTCATTGAAACAGATATTGGTGATAGGGTTATGCAGATTATGGGAGAAAAACCAGCACATCCAACCTGTCCTATAGCTCACATATCTGTTAAAGAAATTTCAAAGGTACTTTCAACTCATTTTAAAAAAGAAATCCCAGAAATACCTGAAAAAATAGTCGAAATTATTCGTGAGGAAGTTATTAATTATATTAAAAAAGCTAAAGTTGGTATTACTGGTGCAAATGCTATTACAGCAGAAGAAGGGGCAGTTATTATTGTCCATAATGAAGGTAATATCTATGAAACATTTAGAAAAGAAAAACATATTGTTGTTACAGCTATTGATAAAGTCTATCCTAATATAGAAGAAGCAATAAATATGATTAAAATCCTTACTTATAATGCAACTGGCGCTTTTGTTCCCTCATTTATTGAAGTCTTAAGTGGAATAAGTAAAACAGCAGATATAGAGAAAAAATTTTTTAAAGGGGTACATACTCCAAGAGAAATGATTGTTATCTTATTGGATAATAAAAGGAGTGAGATTGCAAAAAGTGAGTTTAAAAAGCTTCTTTATTGTATTGAATGTGGCAATTGTTTGATTCATTGTCCAGTTTATAATACTATTGGAAATTCTTTTGGTTATGGAAAATATTTAGGAGGTAAAGGATTGGTTTATGCATTTTTGCAAGGAGAGATTGATGATGAAAAATTAGAATTCTGTCTTACATGTGGCCGTTGTAAGGAAAATTGCCCATTGGGAATCAATATCCCTCAAATTGTAAGAAAAATAAGAAGTAGCAATCTTTTAGAAGAGATAAGATGTATTTTAAAATCACACTTTTTATGGGCATATTATAATTTCTTAATTTATTTAAATAAACAAAGATGAAGGCATTGATTTTAAGTGGAGGGAAAGGCACAAGACTTCGTCCTCTAACTTATACAGGAGCAAAACAACTTGTGCCTGTAGCAAATAAACCAGTCCTTTTTTATGTTTTAGAAAATGTGATTGATTTAGGAATAAAAGATATTGGCATTATCATTGCACCAGAGACTGGAGAAGCAGTAAAAGAGGCAGTAGGTGATGGTAATCGTTGGGGGGTAAACATTACTTATATCCTTCAGCCAGAACCTAAAGGATTGGCTCATGCAGTAAAAGTAGCTCATCTTTTTTTAGAAAATAGTCCATTTATTATGTATCTTGGTGATAATCTTATTGGTGCAGATTTAAAAAAATTTTATCAACAATTTCTTGAGAAAAAACCAGATGCTCAAATTTTACTTAAGGCAGTAGAGGATCCCACACGTTTTGGTGTAGCTGAGATAGACAAAAAAGGTAAAGTTATTCGTCTTATTGAAAAACCCAAAAAACCTCCATCTAATTTAGCTTTAGTAGGAATTTATATGTTTTCTCCTAAAATTCATGAGGCAATAAGAGAAATAAAACCTTCTTGGAGAGGAGAGCTTGAAATCACTGATGCTATTCAAAAATTGATTGATTGGGGTTGTCTTGTTTTAAGTAATATTATTGATAGTTGGTGGCTTGATACCGGGAAAAAGGATGATTTACTTGAAGCTAATACTGTTGTATTAGATGAATGGATAAAACGAGATGTTAGAGGCGAGGTTATTAATAGTGTTTTAAGTGGAAGAGTCATATTACCAACTACTGCTCGTGTAATAAATAGCCAGATAAGAGGGCCAGTAGTTATTGGTGAAAATGTATTAATTGAGGATTCTTTTATTGGTCCATTTACTAGTATTGGTCATAATGCAAAGATTATTAATTCAACTCTTGAACACTGTGTTTTGCTTGAAGGAGTAGAAATCATTAATATTGAGCGTTTAGAAGATGCTTTGATTGGTAAAAATTCTAAAGTAATAAAAAATAATCTTCTTCCTAAAGCACTTAAACTCATGATTGGTGATGATAGTATTGTAGAAATTCCATAATTAAAAATTTCAAAATAAAATTTAATCCGAACAATCAAAATTTTAATGACGATTATAGTTTAAGTAAAAACAATTATTGTAGGTAACTTATGAAAAAGCTTTCTTTATGCATGATTGTAAAAAACGAAGAGAAAAATTTACCTGTTTGTTTAAAGCATATAAAAAAAGCAGTAGATGAAATCATTATTGTAGATACTGGTTCTACTGACCATACAGTTGAAGTAGCTAAAAAATTTGGAGCAAAGGTTTATTCATTTGAATGGTGTGATGATTTTTCTGCCGCAAGGAACGAGTCTCTTAAACATGCTACAGGTGATTATATTATTTGGCTTGATGCTGATGATAGAATGAGAAAAGCAGAAGTAAAAAAATTAATTAAATTAAAAAAAAGATTTCCAGCTAAAAAAAATGTAGCTTACGTTTTAAAAATTATAAATGTTCGTGAATCATTTGTTGAATCATGTTATCAAATGCGTATTTTCCCAAACTTACCAGAACTTCGTTTTGAAGGGATGGTACATGAGCAAATCAGTTTTGCTGCACTACGTTTAGGATTAAAAACAGAGTTTGTAGATATAGAAATACTCCATTTAGGTTACAGCACACCTGAAAGAAATAAACAAAAAGCTGAAAGAAATTTACATCTTCTTTTAAAGGAATTAAGAAGAAGATCAAATTGCTGGATTACACATTTCTTTTTAGGACAAACATATAAATTTTTAAAAGAGAGAAAAAAAGCAATTTTCCATTATAAGAAAGCAATAGTATCAGAATGCCGTGAGACTAATAAGTTTATTTATATTGCTGCTGGAATTAATTTAGCTAGTCTTCTTAAAGAAGAAGGGGAAAAAGAAGAAGCATTAAAAATTTTGCTTAAACTTACTGAAGAATTTCCAGAAAATGATGTAGTAAAGTTTTTCTTAGGGCAATTTTATCTCTTTGAAAATGATTATGAAAGAGCATTAAATGCATTAATTACTGTTAATCCTAAAAATCTGCATTTAGTTGTTGTTCCTATACCTTATAAATTAATAAAATTTAAATATTACTTTGGTCTAGCTACCTGTTATGAAAATTTAGGATATTTAAAACTGGCAAAAGATGCTTATGAAAAAAGTTTAAAATTTTTTGAAGATAACAAAGACTCACAATTTCTAGCTCGTCTTGGTATATTTTATTTTAAAATTCGTGATTTTGATAAAGCTAAAGAATTTTTAAATAAAGCAATTTCAATCGCTCATAATGGATTAAAAGCCTCCCTTCATCATTTATTAGGTCAAATTTTAATGAAAATTGGTGAGAGGAAAGAGGCAAAAGAACACTTTGAAGCAGCATTGCCTTATATATCTGATGGTAAAGTATTACCAGGATTAATGTTAGCTTATCTTTATGTAGAAGAATGTGAATTGGAGAAATGTATAGAAGTTACTGAAAAAATAATGAAAGCACTTAAAATGCCAGTTAATTTAATTTTGAATAATTTTTTAGATTTAATCGCTCTTTATGTTCAAATAGGTGCAGTTTGTAAAGAAAGAAAACAAAAAGAGGAAATGTTTTGGAGCTTAAAAATAGCGCAAAAGCTTTCAAACTATTGGCAAGTTTTTTCCGAACATTTAAGCAAAAATACCGATATAAATAATAGATTAAATTATGAATAAAATAAAGAAAGGAGGTGTAAAAGAAAATGGCATTTAGAATTCCTAATAATGTAGCTGCAATTAATGTACATCGTTGGTTAGAAAATGCTCAGTTTAATTTGAATCGTTCTTTGGAAAGGTTAGCTTCTGGTTATCGGATTAACAGAGCAGCAGATGATGCAGCAGGTTTAGCAATCAGTACAGAGTTTAGACAACAAATTATCAGTTTGAGAATGGCTTATAACAATGCATCACAGGCGATTGCAATGATTCAGGTGGCAGAGGGTTCAGCTGATAAGATTACTAGCATCATCCATCGTTTGAAAGAATTAGCGACAGAAGCAGCCTCTGATACTGTTGATGACGATCGTCGTGCATATCTCAATGATGAAGCTCAAACTCTTATTGAAGAAATTGATCGAATTGTAGATAGTACAAAATACGCAGGAAGTACTTTATTCAATGGCAATTTCACATTCCAAGTAGGTTATGAAAATCAGTCCTATTGTCGGATTTCTCTCTCCGTCAGTGACCTTCACAGTGACGATTTAGGAATTAATAATATTTCATTATCAAGCCAAGCTTCTGCACAAGCAGCTTTAGACTCATTGGATAATGCTTTAACTACTGTAAATAGTGTCAGGGCTGATTTAGGTGCAGTTCAAAATAGATTGGAATACACACGTTCTAATCTTCAAGTTACTATTGAAAATTATGTAGCATCTGAATCTACAATTAGGGACGTGGATATGGCTGCAGAGATGGCTAACTTCACAAAGAATCAAATATTAGTGCAAACTAGTATGGCAATGTTAGCACAAGCTAATGCATTACCACAATCAATTATTCAATTATTAAGATAAAAAGAGAGCGCCCAGCGGGATTTCCCGCCGGGCGCCACTAAGGCGTGACCATGAAGATTACAAATATAAATTATCACAATATTGATTGGATTGTCAAGCCAAAGAGTAATAGACTTAATGTTAAACAAAAAATAGTATTACAAAAAGTTAAACCTTCTTTAGAAAAAGAAGAAAATTTAGAAAAAATCTCTAAAAAATTGAAAGAAATAATAAAAAAAGAATATGTTGTGAGAATTTCTATTCATGAAAAAACAAAACAATTTATTATTAAGATTGTTGATGCAAATACTAAAGAAGTAATTAGAGAAATGCCTTGGGAAAAATTTTTAGATTTAATAGCTTCTTTTGAAGAAACTTTTAAAAAATTTCATAAGGGGAAATAATGCCTGGGACAATATATATTAGCGGTCTATATTCTGGCATAAATTGGGCAGAAGTTATTGATCAGATTATTCAAGTAGAACAAAGACGTATAGACATTTTAGAAGAAGAAAAAAGTTCTTATGAAAATAAACTCTCTGCTTGGCAGGAATTGAATACTAAGCTTTTAAATGTAAAAACAGCAGCTGAAGACTTAGCTGATGCAAGTGTTTTTAATGTCTTTAATGTCAGTTTGACTGCAAGTGCAGGTGAAGCTGAAGATTTCCTTGTTGCAAGTGCAGGGACAGATGCACAAGAAGGGGTATATGAAATTGTTATCAAACAATTAGCTCAAGCAAAAGTAGATAAATCAAAAAGTTTTAGTAGTGCAAGTGAGGCATTGAACTTAAGTGGCACACTTCAGCTTAGAAAAGTTGGTGAAACTGATTGGGTGGATATTACGATTGAAACAACAGATACTCTTACAGATATAAAAAATAAAATTAATCAACATACTGATGAAACAGGTGTTGTTGCTTCTATAGTACAATATGCAGACAATGATTATCGTTTAATACTCACTGCTCAAGAAACAGGCACAGATAATGCATTTGAAGTAGGACAAACAGATGTAGCAGCAACAACAGATGGACTTGGTTTTTGGGATGATGCTTTTACTACTGAAAATATTGCAATTGAAGCACAAAATGCAATTGTAAATGTGTATGGTGAGGATGCTGAAAGAAATTCAAATATTATTACAGACCTCATTCCTGGTATTACTCTTAATTTAAAAAATGCTGATGAAAATGTTACTATTACTCTTACAATCAGTCGTGATATAGATACAATTGTTGGCAATATTAAAGATTTTTTTGATAAAATAAATGAAGTATTTGAATATATCAATAATCAATATACTTATACAGAAGATGATGAAACTGCACCACCTTTAATTGGAGATAGTACTTTATCATTATTACAAAGTGACCTAAGAGAGAAATTGAGCAATGGGATTACTTGGGATTCTACTACACATTATCTTTTTGAAATAGGTATAACTGTAGATGAAAATGGAATTTATACAGTAGATGAAGAAACATTAAGTGAAGCTTTAACGAATAATTTTGAAACAGTAAGGAATTTATTAGCAGAAACAGAAGAAACTACTGGAATTGCTGCAGAATTAAATAAATTTCTTGAATTTATCACTGATGAATATCAAGAAGGATATGTGCAGACACGCATGGATGAATTACAAACAAATATTGATAATATTGATGAACGAATTGAAGAAATTGAAAGACAGTTAGAGCAAGAAAGAGAAAGACTTTTTGAGCAATTCAATGCCTTAGAGACCTATCTGGCGCAAATGAGACAACTTCAAGCCTGGCTAGAACAGCAATTAAGTGTATTATCATAAGCTTCAGGAGGGAAGGATGAAGGTAACAGCTTTATACAACCAAATAGAGGAGGAGACTGAACCTAAAATTAATCTCATAGTAAGGTCATACGATAAGATTATTGAGCTTTTAAATGAAGCAGCTGAAAAAACAGAGTTTAAAGATTATGAAGCAAAAGGACAGATTTTATCCAGAGTGATAGAAATTATTAGTGAATTGATGGCTGCTTTGAATTTTAAGGATGGAAAACAGATTGCTATAGGTTTACATAATATTTATCTTTTTGCTCTTAATCAAATTATGGAAGCTCACAAAAAAAATGATTCTAAAGCATTAAGAGATGTAGCATCTATTTTTAAGGATATAAATGAAGCCTGGAAAGAAGTAGCTAGACGTTACTTCCAAAAAAACATACAGAAAGAGGAATTAACTGCTTATGCCAGATTCTAATTTGGCTTCTCTATTAATGTCAAAAAAAGAAAAAATTTATTCTTTTTTAAAATGTTGTAAAGCACAAAAAAAGTTATTAATGAAAAAAAATTATAAAGGTTTTTTTCAACTTCAGAAACAAAAGTGGAAAATCGTTAATGAAATTAAGGATATAGACCGTTTTTTATCTACATTTGTTAATAAAACCGAACAAACAAAAGAAATTGGCCGAAATATAAAAAAGGGGATAAAAGAAATTTTAAAAAAGGAGGAGGAGCTTCAGAAAGAAGTTAGAAAACAATATGCTGAATTGCAATTACAACTAGATAGATTAAATAAAGGATTGCAACTTGTGAGACATTATAAGTGGAAAGGACAGGAAAAAAGGAGTAAATTTTTAGATTTTCAAGGATAGAGCAGATGACAATTTCAAATTCAGGTTATCTTGAAAGAGTTTTAAAAATTTATGAAACTCAATTTAATGTTGATAAAAAGCAACAAAATGCCTCTTCAAAAAATTCAAAACGAGAAGATGAGGTTTTCTTGTCTATAGAGGGGAAAAGAAAACAATTATTTGAAGAAATGGTATTGGAAATACTCAATCAACTTTCTACTAACATCTTTGAAAATGAAGCCAAATGAATGCCTGGATGAGCATATTCATCATGAAAAAATATCACCTCTAGCGGAAGTAAAAAAAGGAGTGTTTTCTACTCTTTCATTTCTTACTCAAATACCTGTAAATGATCCTGCTAGTCTTGAAAATTTTTTTAAAATTCTAGTTAAAGAAACTTTACGTCTTGTTAAAGCTCAAAAGGTTATATTAAGTTTTCCACGTGGGCCAATCTCTACTCTCTCTGATTTTTTTAAAAAAAATAATGAAGTTGGATTTTCGGTTTCGATTCCTTTAGTTACTCAAGAAAATGGTTTTACAATAGGTTTTCTTACTGTTAATAAGGAAAGAGGCAAAAGTGTTACTCAGCGAGAATTAGAGCTTTTAAAAACATTAGCTCATATAGCGGCTATAAAGACTCAAAATGCTGTTTTTCAACAAGTTATTTGCCAAGGTGTTATAGAAACATTAAGGGTATTAGTAAATGTAGTTGAAGCAAGAGATGTCTATACCCGTTTTCATTCTCAACGAGTAGCTCGATATGCACTTGGTATTGCTGAATATATGAATTTACCACAAGAAGATAAAGATGTTTTAAAAATAGCTGCCTTATTACATGATATAGGGAAATTGGTTATTCCTGATAGTATTCTTTTAAAGCCAGATAAATTGACACCAGAAGAATTTGAGGTAGTAAAGTATCATCCTGTAGTAGGCGATGAAATTTTGGCACCACTCCGTTTTTTTCAAAAAGAAAGACAGGTTGTTCGCTATCATCATGAAAGATGGGATGGTTCAGGTTATCCTGAAGGACTTTTTGGGGAATCCATTCCTCTTTTAGCCCGTATTGCTGCTGTAGCAGATAGCTTTGATGCTATGACTTCAGAGCGTTTATATCGAAAATCGATGTCTTTTGAGGCAGCTTTTAAAGAAATTAAAGAATTAGCTAATATAAAATATGATCCTGCAGTAGTTAATGCCTTTGAAATTTTTTTAAATAAGCGGTATGGTATAAAGACTTAAAAATAAGGGAGTAAGACAATGCAAGAAGAAAGACGTGATTATGTCAGAATAGATGATTGTCTTGCCTTTGATTATAAAATTTTAACCCCAGAAGAATACGAAAAAGAAAAAGAAATTTTTTTAAAACAACCAAGTGCTGTAGAAAAAGTAAAATTTAAGTATCCATTTTTGCCCTTAAGTTTTACTGGAGAAAGGAAAAAAGAATCTGAATTAAAGATTCAAACTACAGAACAAATGCTTTTTGGATTATTAGTTAATTTAAATGAAAAAATTGATACAATCCTTCACCTACTTGGCCATAAAGAAAAGGAAAAAACTAATTTACGTCTTAAACCACTTTCATATGTTAATATAAGTGGAGCAGGTATGCGTTTTATAACTGAAGAAAAAATGAAGCCAGGAGATTTTTTAAAAATTGATATTTTGCTTCCTCTTTTTCCTTCTTTTATTATTACAGTATTGGCAGAGATAAAAAGAGTTAAAGAAATTTCAACAAAAGAATATGAAACAGCAGTTAGTTTTAAACATATGCATGAAGAAGATAGAGAGGCTTTAATCTATTATATTTTTATGCGTCAGCGAAAATTAATAAGAATGTGTAAAGAAGAAAATGTTAAAGACGAACAAATCTTAATTCAGACCGATAATAAGTAAATAGTGGAGAAGGAAATGGATAAACAGTTAATTGATGCTTTTACAAAGGCAACTCAAGAAGTTTTTGCAATGATGGCTGGAATAGAGGTTGGAGAAAATAAAATTGTAAAGGATAAACAACAAAAAATATATGGTGATGTTTCAGGTGTGATTGGATTTACAGATAAATTTTCTGAAAATATAAATGGTTCTATAGTCTTAGCTCTACCTCTTAGTCTAGCAAAAAAAGCAGTGGCCAATATGTTAGCAATAGATGAATCAGAGCTTGAAGAAGAAGATATCCAGGATGGCATAGGAGAACTTGTTAATATGATTGCGGGTGATGCTAAAAGTAAATGTAACAATGCTTTTAAAATTTCTTTACCAACAGTAATTACAGGATTGCATCATAGTATAGGTAAAATAAAAGAAGAAATAGTGATTATTAAATTTAAAAATAATGAAGAGACATTTTATCTCCAAATTTCTTTAGAAGAAAAATAAATCAAGGAGGATGAATTATGAATATTCTTATTGTGGATGATTCAGCTACTATGAGAAAAATTATTTTACGTACTATAAGACAATCAGGTTATGCTGTAGATGATGTGCTTGAAGCAGGAAATGGAAAGGAGGCTTTAGAAGTTGTTAAAAATAATAAAGTTGATTTAATACTTACAGATATTAATATGCCTGAAATGGATGGTCTTGAGCTAATTGAGACATTAAGAGCTTCACCCGAAACGCAAAACATGCCTATTCTTGTTATCAGTACTGAAGGAGCTGAAGATATTGTTGAAAAAGCAAAAACTTTAGGAGTTAAAGGATTTGTAAGAAAACCTTTTACTCCTGAAAAGATTGGAGAGGCGTTAAAACAGGCAGCAGGATAAGATGGCAATAAAACTCACATTATTAGCAAAGGAAATATTTAAATCTGCTAAGCTTGTTCTGAAAAATCTAATAGGGACAGATATAAGTATTTCCTATAAAGAAGGTCCTAAAGGTTTACCTGAAATATTATCTTCAGTTTTGTGGTCCGATGCCTTTGTGACACAAATAAAAATAGATAATATTGCTGATAACGATTTTTGGTTAATAATTGAGAAAAAAGGGGCTATTTTTCTTAGTGGAAAATTGCTTGTTTTGCCTCAGAAAACATTGGAAGAAAATTTAGAAAAAGGAGAACTTAATGAATCAATGTTGGATGCTCAACGAGAAATCTGTAATATGCTTGTTGGAGCAATGGATGATGTGTTTAGAGAAAAAATAGATGGTTCACTTCATTTGAGTATGGGAGATACATTTCTTTATAATGCAAATGCCTTTTTATCTAAACAAGAAGAATATATAACTTATATTGCTGAAGTAAAAATAGAAGACTTTGAGTTTAATATGACCATTATTATTGCACATGATCTCACAGCTAAGATAGAAGCTTACTTGCAAGGTGAAACTTTATCTAAAGAAGAGGAAAAAATACAGCCAACAGAAGAGCAAGAGGCAGAAGAAACACTTCCTGAGAAAAAAAGTGAGGTGATTCAGCTTACTTTACCTAAAGAAGCTAAAGAATTAACAGCAGAAACGATTGCTGAAAGAGACTTTCCGGCTATTCATGCTGAGGCTACTTTAGCCGAAGCTTTAAAGAAAATGAATGAAAACAAATCTGACCATCTTTTTGTTGTAGATGGTTTAAAATTGTTGGGTATAATCACGATGACAGATGTAAAAGCAGGTTTAAGCCCATTTTTAGAAGAACCTTTTAGAGAATATTGTCGTCCTCTAGATGAAGCTACTCAACAGTTTAAGGTAGCTTGGTTTATGAAAACAGAAGTACCTAGTGTTTCACCTGATGCAACTATTTTAGAAGTAACACAAGTTTTAGCAGAAAATCCGATATCTTTCCTTCCTGTATGTTATAATGGAAGAATCATTGGTTCTATTCCTCTTTCTAAATTGCTTTTAATATTAGCCAAATTAGCATTCGGTAAAGAGACTTCTGAAGAAAATGAATTCACTGCCCAAGCAGCAGTAGCTTAAATCCGAACCTTTCTTCTTTAAAGTCGATATTATATTAAAAAATCAATAATTTATTAAAAATGCAAATTAATGAAATTCTCGATGAAATTACATTAAAAACCCTAAATTTGGAGAAAATAACACCTGCAGATATTTCTTTTTTAGAAGAACAAATAGAGAAATTAATTGTTACTTTAAAAGAAGAGAATAAAGAGGCAGAAATTATCTCTTTAGCCAATGATTTGAAGACAATTTTAAAAAATGGTGATCTCAATAAATTAAATGAGAAACTTTCTATTCTTCAAAAAAGATTATTGCAAAAGAAAAAAGGAGAAAAAGATATGGAAAAGAAGAAAGTCTCAATAAATATTAATCTAGAAGAAGAGCCAGAATTATATCGTGATTTTATAACTGAAGCCAAAGAACATTTAGATTCTATTGAAGTAAATATTGTAACTTTGGAGCAGAATCCAGAAGATAAAGAAACTGTTAATGCTATTTTCCGCTCCTTCCATACAATAAAAGGTGTTTCTGGTTTTCTTGGTCTTAACCCTATCAATGAGCTTTCACATGCTACAGAAAATATGCTTGATGGTGTGCGTCGGGGTGAGATTAAAATAAACAGTCATATTATTGATTTGATTTTAGAAAGTGTAGATATGCTTAAAAGTATGATAAAAGATGTTGAGGAACAGTTAAATAGTGGTAAGCCTACAGGTAAAACATTCCCACTATCAAGATTGCTTGATAAAATTAAAAGTACTGGTGAAGATATACATATTTCAAAAGTTGAAGAAAAAACTTCTCAAAAAGGTGAAGAATTAAAAGTAAATTTTGAAGAAGATAAAGAACTTTATCAAGATTTTATCACCGAGGCAAGGGAACATCTAAGTACTATTGAATTAAATATTATTAATCTTGAACAAAATCCAACAGATTTAGAAGTCATTAATTCTATCTTTCGTCCTTTTCATACAATAAAGGGTGTTTCTGGCTTCTTAGGATTAGAGGTTATTAATAAACTTTCACATGCAGCAGAAAATATGTTTGATGCAGCTAGAAACAGAGAATTTGTCATCAATGAAAAAGCCATTGATGTTATTTTAGAAGCTGTAGATGTACTTAAGACCATGATTGACGATCTAGAAAAACAGATTTCTACTGGAAAACCTACTGGTAAATGCTTTCCTGTGCAAGTTTTGATTAAAAAGATAGAAGATCTAGTGGAGAAAATGAAACAAGAACCTGGTCCCAAAAGGATAGGGGAAATTTTAGTTGAAAAGGGTGTGGTAACAGAAGAGACAATAAAGGAGGCATTAGAAAAACAAAAGACAGAAGGAGCAAAGATAGGAGAGATACTTATTAAAGAAAAGAAAGTTCCAGCTAAAGAAGTGGCGAAGGCTATCAGGGAGCAAAAAACTGTTAAAACAGCTGCAACCATTAAAGTAGATACACAAAAATTGGATAACCTTATTGATATGGTAGGTGAATTACTCATTACCCAATCTATGATTAAACAAAATCAAGCATTGAATGAAATTCATGATCAAAAGCTTGTAAGAGATCTTTCACAGTTGGCAAGAATTACTACAGAATTGCAAAAGATAAGTATGTCTTTACGTATGGTGCCCATAAAAGAAACATTTCAAAAAATGATTCGTCTTGTGCGAGATTTGTCAAAGAAGTCAGGAAAAAAAGTACAACTTATCATGCATGGAGAAGACACAGAAATTGATAGAAACATGGTAGAAGAACTTTATGACCCTTTAGTGCATATGATAAGAAATGCAATTGATCACGGTATAGAATCACCAGAAGAAAGGAGGCAAAAAGGAAAGCCTGAAACAGGTACAATAGAACTCTTAGCATATCATAAAAGTGGTAACATTGTTATTGAGATAAAGGATGATGGAAAGGGATTAGATAAAGAAAAAATTCTTAAAAAGGGTATAGAAAAGGGGTTAGTAATAGAGGGTGAGCAATTAAGTGAAACAGAGATTTATCAATTAATTTTTAAACCTGGCTTTTCTACAGCCGAAAAAATTACAGATGTTTCCGGCCGTGGGGTAGGATTAGATGTAGTGAAAAAAACACTTGAGAAATTACGCGGTAAGATAGAAATCAAAAGTGAATGGGGTAAGGGAACAACTTTTATTATCAAATTACCGCTAACTCTTGCTATCATTGATGGTATGATTGTAAAAGTAGGTGAACACCGCTACATTCTGCCTGCTATTGCAGTGCAGGAAATATTTCGTCCTACTCGTCCTCAATACATTACTTATGCTCATAAAGTGGAGATGATTAATTTACGGGATAAGATTCTTCCTCTCGTGCGCCTTCATCGTCTATTTAATGTAAATCCAAAATATAATAATCCTTGGGAGGCATTAGTTGTAGTGGTAGAAAGTGAGGATGAAAGAAAGTGTCTAATGGTAGACGAAGTTTTAGGTAAACAAGAGGTTGTAATTAAAAGCTTAGGCGATGTCCTAGGCCGCATAAAAGGGATTGCCGGAGGAGCCATTATGGGGGATGGAAGAGTGGGGTTAATTTTGGATGTAAGTGGTATATTTGAACTGAGCAAAACAGCTTCTTTATCTTAGTTTATGCCAAGTCCAGACAACACGACCGAGAACATAATATTGTATAGTCTTTCCTGCTTGAATTTTTATAGTAAATGGCTTATAAGCTTTATTATCGCTAACACAAAATAGTGTATCTGATTCTTTTAATAAAACTCTTTTGACTGAAATACTACCGTCTTCTCTACGTACAATATAAATACCATCATCTATAATTTCAATTCGGCATTCAAGATTAGTATCGACAATCATAAATTCACCATTATTTATAGTAGGTGACATAGAATCTCCACGGCACCGGAGGATGACAAAACGTTTTAATTTTTCTTCATTACAACCATATTCTTTACATAGCCAGATGCGTTTAAAAGGGCAATAATCAATAATTTTTTCTGAAGGCCAGATGTCCGCAACATCAGCAGCAATTTCTGTGTCTAAAAGTGGAATCATAACATATTCTTCTGAAAAGTATTGTGTTTGTGATTGTGTTTTAGGTGTTTCAAAAGGTATTCCTTCTCCCATAAGAAGCCAATTTGGGTTAACATTTAATTGTGTAATTATTTTATGTAAAGTGTCCGCTCGTGGACTTCGGTTACCATTCATATACAAAGATAGAGTATGCTTGTGTATACCAAGAAGTTTAGCAAACTTATCCTGTGTAAGTCCCGATTGTTTGTAAAGAAATTTAATCCGATCCGCTAATGTTTTCATAGAAATTAAAACATATAACTATACGTTTAATTATAGCATAATAAGCTAGATTGTCAATCAAAATATTAAGAATATTTTCTAATTTGCATTTTTTTCTATTTATCTTTATTGCATTTTAAGCAATAATAAAAAATACACAAAAAAGCATCTATGGTTGTAAAGATAGATAAAAATTTACTTCTTTGAAAAATATTTACAAATGAGGACTAATAAAAAAACAAATGAGAACTAATAAAAATACATTCGAACAACTTTTAAGTTTTGCCGATATAGAAAAAAATAAAAAGGAGGTGGTAGGAGTGACAGAAAGGAGGGCAGGGAAATATCTGACTTTCAGGCTTGGGGGTGAGGAATATGGGTTAGAAATTTTAAAGGTAAGGGAAATTATTGGGATGATGCCTATAACACGTGTTCCCAGAACTCCTGATTTTGTTCGTGGTGTTATCAATCTGCGTGGGAAGATTATTCCTGTAGTAGATTTGAAGAGAAAATTTGGTATGGAGAGCACTGAGGAGACAGACCAGACATGTATTATTGTGGTGGATGTATCATGCAATGGCAATGTAGCCCAGATGGGCATCTTAGTGGATAGTGTATCTGAGGTGCTTGATATTAATGATGAGGACATTGAGGATGCTCCTTCATTTGGGATGAGTTTTAATACTGATTTTATTTTAGGTATAGCCAAAGCTAAAGGGATGGTGAAGATACTACTTAATATTGAAAAGGTTTTAACAACTGAAGACCTTGCCGCTATGGCAAGGGAAAATTTAGCCACTTCTAATAAACTTATGAAAGGAGGGCATGAAAATGGCGAGTCAAATTAAGGAAAAAGTAGATCAACTTTCAATGTTACATGAAGAAATACGGCAATTAGCTCATGCTGTAGTTGAGGGAAGGCTTGAAACCCGGATTGATACTTCAAAGTTTGAAGGAGAATATCAAGAGTTAGTTCAGGATGTTAATAATATGCTTGATAGTTTAGTTAGTCCTATTAATATAGCAGCTGAGTATGTGGATCGTGTCAGTAAGGGTGATATTCCAGAAAAGATCACTGAAGAATATAAAGGTGAGTTTAATAAAATCAAAAATGGTTTAAACGGCATGATTGATGCATTAAATGGTTTAATTAATGAAGCAGCAAAGATGGAGGAAGCAGCAGTTCAGGGACAACTTGATGTTCGAGCTGATGTTTCTAAATATCAAGGTGCTTGGGCTAGGATAGTGCAGGGATTAAATAATACAGCTGAGGCAATGATTGCTCCCATGCGGGATATTGGAAATGTGTTAAATAGACTAGCAGATGGACAAACAGATGTTCAAGTAACTAATGATTATAAAGGTGATTATAATGTCTTAAAAACCGCATGTAACAATTTAGCACAACAATTACATACCTTAATTTTTGAAGATGCTGGTCGGGTATTACAACTGGCTGCACAAAAAGACCTAACTCAAAGAGTTGAAAAAACTTACAAAGGGAATTTTGAAAAAATGAAAGAAAATATTAACATGGTTTTAGAGGTACTTAATGATTCTGTTACTCAGGTAACAAAGGCAACTGAGCAGCTAACAGCAGCCAGCACTCAAATTAATTCTAGCAGTCAAAGTCTTGCTGAAGCTGCTTCTGAGCAAGCCAGTTCACTTGAGGAAATTTCAAGTAGTCTTGAAGAGATAACAGCCACAACCAAACAAAATGCTGACAATGCCAAACAGGCTGCTGCCATGGCAAATGATGCTCGTAACAATGCAGATGAGGGCAAGAAAGCAATGCAAAAAATGTTTGAAGCCATTTCTAAGATTAAGACATCTTCAGATGAGACAGCAAAGATTGTAAAGACCATTGATGAGATTGCTTTTCAGACAAATTTACTTGCTTTAAATGCGGCTGTTGAAGCAGCCAGGGCAGGTGATGCTGGAAAGGGCTTTGCTGTGGTGGCTGAAGAGGTGCGCAACTTAGCACAGCGGAGTGCTGAGGCTGCCAAGAACACAGCTGCACTTATTGAAGAATCCCAAAAGAATGCAGAGAATGGGGTGGCAGTTTGTGAACAAGTAGGAACTATACTTGATAAGATTGCTGATAATGTTCACAAAGCAACACAGCTTATAAATGAAGTTTCTGCTGCTTGTGAAGAGCAAGCTCAAGGTATTGAGCAGATTAATACTGCTGTAGCTCAATTAGACAAAGTTACCCAACAAAATGCTGCCAATGCCGAAGAATCGGCTAGTGCTGCAGAGGAGCTTAATGCTCAAGCAGAAGAGCTTACAGCCATGATTTCCAATTTTATTTTAAGCACTGATGGTTCAAAAATGCGGGCACCGCAGCCAAAGCAGCGCCTGCAGGTCCAAGCTTGTGGCAAAGCGGTGCACAAAGTATCTCAAAGCAAGAAAACTTCTAAAGTGAAACAGACTGCCAAAATTAAGCCAAAGAAGGTCATTCCTTTGGAGGGAGAAGCCGAAGAACTTTAAAGATTTAATAAGGGAGGACATTATGTCCTCCCTTCATTGAACATTTTATAAAAATTGGCCGAATAAATAATGGTAATGTTTAACATACCATTGCTTTCTGACAGGGAATTTAAAGTTATAAGGAAACTTGTTTATGAAAAAAGTGGAATTGCTTTAGGTGATGAGAAGAAAAGTTTGGTGCAAAGTCGTTTAGGAAAATTACTTAGAAAACGTGGAATTAATTCTTTTAAACAATATCTTCAAAAAGTGATCAATGATTCTACAGGAGAAGAACTGACAGAGCTTATAAATGCTATCTCTACAAATTTTACACATTTTTTTAGAGAAAAAGAACATTTTGAATTTTTGAAAAATATAATTATACCTGCATGTAACCATAAGAAGATAATAAAAATCTGGTCAGCAGGATGTTCTTCAGGTGAGGAACCATATTCTATTGCTATCACTCTATTTGAAGCAATTAAGGACATAAAAAGATGGCAAGTAAAGATATTAGCTACAGATATATCTACTCAAGTGCTTAAAAAGGCTATAGATGGGATTTATAAAAAAGAACAGTTGGTGACTTTATCCAAAACATTATTATTTAAATATTTTGAAAAACGGCAAGGCTATTACCAAATAAGACCGGAAATAAAGGGGTTAATCAAATTTAAAAAACTAAATCTACTTGATCCCTTTCCATTTAATACCCAGTTTAATGTGATTTTTTGCCGAAATGTTATGATTTATTTTGATAAGCAAACTAAGGAACAACTTGTTAATCGTCTTTATGATTATGTAATGCCTGGTGGATATTTATTTGTAGGTCATGCAGAGGGTTTAATGGGTTTAAAGCATAAATTTAGATATGTAAAGCCAGCGATTTATCAAAAAATAGACAGATGAAAAAAAGGATGGTGGTGGGGATTGCAGATATGAAGGTGAGTAATGACTCAGACGTCATTCTAGTTACACATGCTTTAGGTTCTTGTATTGGTTTAGCTGTATATGACCCTGTAGTAAAAGTTGGGGGGCTGTTGCATTATATGCTTCCAGAATCAAGAATTAATCCTAAAAAAGCTAAGGAAAATCCTTTTATGTTTGCTGACACAGGTATTCCTTTGCTTTTTAAAACTTGTTATCGATATGGTGCGATAAAACAAAGAATGATTGTTAAAGTAGCTGGTGGTGCCCAAATTATGGATGAGAAAGGACAATTTAACATTGGACAAAGAAATTATGCGGCTTTAAGGAAAATCTTTTGGAAAAATGGGGTGCTGATTCAAGCAGAAGATGTTGGCGGTTTTGTCAATCGCACTATGGAATTAGATATAGAGACAGGTGAAGTTCGTTTAAAATTGCCTGGACAAAATATAAAAAAACTATGAAAAAGATAGAAAAAATTTTAGATAATATAAAAAGGCTACCTCCTTTTCCCTTAGTTGCCCTTAAGATTATGCACATAGCAATGGATGAAGAAGTTTCTGTGCAAGAAATCGTTGAGATTATTCAATATGATCCATCAATTACTGCTAATGTATTGAGATGGTGTAATTCTCCTTATTTTGGTCTTAGACGTAAAATAACATCTATGAAAGAAGCACTTGTTTATCTTGGAAGTAAACATTTGTTAGAAATTGTGATGTTAAGTAGTTGTGCCCCTTATCTGGAAAAATCAGTGGCAGGTTATGAATTGGCACAAGGAGAGTTGTGGCGACATAGTGTAGCCTGTGCCATTATGAGCCAAATTTTAGCTAAAAAAATAAAGGAAGATGATGCTGTTGTTTTTACAGGAGGATTGTTACATGACATTGGCAAAATTGTTTTAAGTGAATTTGTGAAAGACACATTTGATAAAATCATACAATTAGTTAAAAAAGGTTATGATTTTTTGTCAGCTGAAAAAGAAATAATTGGTATGGATCATGCTGAATTAGGGGGAAGAATTGGAGAAAAATGGGGTTTCCCAGAAGAAATTACTAAAATAATTACCTATCATCATCAACCAGAAGAAATAAATGATGTTCATGTATCTTTAGTCCATTTAGCAGATGTAGGAGTATTAATGTTAGGTATAGGGGCAGGTGCGGATGGATTGGCTTATCAGGGTAAAAAGGAGGCATATGAACTTTTGGGATTGAGAGAAACAGACCTTATGGCTTGTATGGCAGAGCTTTGGGTAAATTTAGAAAAGGTAGAAAATATTGTGAATTTTAAGGGAAAAAACCATGGGATTTAATGTTTTAATTGTGGATGATTCTGCAGCTATAAGAAAAATCATTAAAAAAACTATTTTAATCTCTGGCTTTGATGTAGAAAATTTTTATGAAGCAGGAAATGGTAAAGAAGCACTTAATATACTTAAAGATAATTGGGTAGATGTAGTGGTAACAGATATCCATATGCCAGAGATGAGTGGGATAACTTTATTAAAAAAAATAAGAGAAGATGACGTACTTAGTAGTTTACCGGTTATTGTAATTTCTACAGAGGGAAGAGAGCAAAAAGTGAAGGAGGCATTAAATCTTGGGGCAAATGGATATATTAAAAAACCATTTAAACCAGAAGATATAAAAGACATTTTATTAAAAGTTATGGGGGAAGAATATGTCAGAAAAGAGGATTTTGGAACAGTTGGAGAGTGTGACTTTTAAAATTTTGGCAGACATGTTTTTTCTTTTTCCTGAAGAAATAAAAGATATAAATTTACCTGAAGAAATTCTTGAAGGTAAAATTTCTATTAATTCAGAAAATAAAATAAATTTGCGCTTTTTCATTTCTCAAAAATTGGCTGAAACAATGGCAGAAAATTTTATGGGAGAAGTAGTATCTGAAGACGAAATTAATGAAGTGATTAAAGAATTTGTAAATATGATTGGAGGCAATTTTATTGCCCATATTGATCCAGAAGGAAAGAAAAAATTGGATTTACCTTATGTGACAAAAATAAAGACAATAAATCTTGTACCTGATTTAAAAAAATATGAAATTGAGGGTGAATTTTTTGCATTCACAATAGAGAGAGAATAAAATGGAAAAGATAAAAGTGCTAATTGTAGATGATTCTGCTATTGTAAGAAAAATACTTACAGAACAACTTTCTAAAGAGCCAGATATAGAAGTTGTAGGTACTGCTCCTGACCCATATATTGCCAGAGATAAAATAGTTCAATTAAAACCCAATGTAGTGCTTTTGGATATAGAAATGCCGCGTATGGATGGGATTACGTTCTTAAAAAAACTGATGAAATATTATCCGCTGCCAGTTATTATTGTTAGTTCTCTTGCCCCAAAAGGTTCTAGATTAGCTATAGAAGCATTAGAGATAGGCGCAGTGGAAGTGATGTGTAAACCAGGAGGTCCCTATTCTGTGGGAGAAATGATAGTAGATCTTTCTCAAAAAATAAGAGCAGCAGCAAAAATAAAATATATTAAAAGGAAAAAACCAGCACAAGTTAAAGAAATTAAACCTAAAACATCCATTCAGTCTACTTTAGAAACAACAAATAAGGTTATTGCTATTGGTTCATCAACCGGAGGAACAGAGGCATTAAGAGAGATTTTGCCTCAATTTCCACCAAGCTTTCCAGGTGTTGTTATTGCTCAACATATGCCTCCAGGATTTACAACTGCTTTTGCTAATAGATTGAATGAATTATGTCAAATCAGGGTGAAAGAGGCAGAGAATGGTGATTCAGTTATTCCTGGCTTAGCACTTATTGCCCCAGGTAATTATCATATGCTTTTGAGGCGTAGTGGGGCAAAGTATTATGTAGAAATAAAGGATGGACCAAGAGTGCATTATCAACGCCCATCAGTAGACGTACTTTTTACTTCTGTTGCTAAAGCAGCTGGGCCAAATGCTATTGGTATTATATTAACAGGCATGGGAACAGATGGAGCAAAAGGTTTGTTTGAAATGAAAAAAGCAGGGGCAAAAACCATTGCTCAGGATGAAGCTTCATGTGTGGTTTTTGGTATGCCAAAGGAGGCAATTAAATTAGGAGCAGTAGATAAAATCTTACCCCTTCAAAAAATACCAGAAGAGGTTATGAAATACATTTATAATGAGTAAATTTAAAAAACAAGCAGGAGAAAATAGAAAATTATTTTCCCAGATGTTTAAGAATTTCTTTTAATTCTTCTCTTATTTCTTCTAAAATATTGTGTTGTTTTAAGCGTTTTGATAACTGTTTTTTGGCTCCAGAAATAGTAAACCCTTCTTCATAAAGCAATTTTTTAATTTCAAGAAGTATTTTAATATCTTCAATAGTATATAATCGATGGCTGGAAAACCGAATAGGTTTTATTTCTTTGAATTCCCTTTCCCAGAAACGCAATACATAAGGTTCTAATCCAACCAATTTACTTGCTTCACTAATTTTAAAATATTTTTTATTTTTTGACATTTTTCCATTACTTACCCAATTTAAAAAAATTCGTCAAACATCTATTTTACAGGACTTTCCAAGAATTTTTAAAAGTTTTAGAAACAACAATTGCTGAGATTTATTAGATTGGTAAGTCTTCTGGAGCTGTATAATACTCAATATTGAGCCTTTCTGCTACGTCTCTTGCAGTAGGTTCAATCATAGGGCTTACTATTATTTTCCTTAATACCTTTTTATTTTCTTTTTTCTCATAAAAATTTACCTTTCTTAAAAATGTATACACCTCTGATTTACTTACAGAACTTTTTATTTCCATAACCCATACCATTCCATCTTTTATTACTATATCTAATTCTACCTGGTCAGGCCATCCAAAAACTTCCCCTTCACTATCATAGGAAAGATATCTTTCTACTTTAAGACCTGTAAGCTCTTCAATTACAGACTTTATTGCTTCTCTAAATGCATATTCTGTAGAAATGCCCCATCTTGCACCAAGTGCCCCTATAGTGCGATCTATTCTTCTATCAACCCTGCGTATCTCTTTTAAAAGCTCTTCAAACCTTTTTTGATGCTCTTCAAATCTTTTGTCATATACTTCAAATCGTTTAGCGAATTCTTCAAGCCTTTTTTGATGCTGTTCAAATCTTTTATTTGCCTCTTCCCTCTGTATCTGTATTTCTTTTAAAAGCTTTTCAAAACGGTCTTCTGTTTGCTCTCTTGGTGCAAATAAAGATGAAAGCATCCTCCACAACTCTATTCTTACTTCAGGATGCTTCCTTAAAATTTTTGGAAGTTCCTCATAAATGAGCTTTTTTATCTCTTCTTTCATATTATCCAAAAAATTTATAAATATTCTAAAAACAAATTATCACAAAACCGATTTAGTAGCAATACTTAAGAATTTCACTCTGTTTTAAATCTATTTATTGTTTTTAAAAAACAATTAGATTATAAAAATAGTAGACATTTAAATTTAAAAGACGATTTTAAAATGGAGAGGTGATATTTATGAATTCTGAACAAACAATTTATCCATTTGCAGTAAAAGATTGTGCTTTAATTGCTATTGCTACTGGAATTCATGTTCAAAATCTGAGAGAATTAAAAGATAAATTGTTAACTATTCATCCTGGTAGTATTTATTATCATTTTTGGGGTAGTTTGCTTAATCCTCGTTTTGAAGAGCCAGAATTTAATAATGATTTTGCAGCATGGACATATCATGCACTTCATGACCCTATACTTGCAGAAAGATTGGCTGTTATTGATCCCACAGAATTTGCTGATATAGAGGATTTACGTCAAGAATTAATAGATGTGATTGAAGAAAGACTATATGAAATTGAATATGTTCCATGGTCTAAACCTGATCAGCAATTCCATTTTATTCGTTCTCAAATTGTTGTATTTGATACTCATAAACGTATTACTGAGCCAAAAGAGCTTGCTAAAATTTTGCCATCTTTAAGCACAGGCAGTATTTTTTATCATTTTATTGATGCAAGAAGGAGAACAAAGGAAAAAACAGATGATTTTCGGGCTTGGCTTAAAGGATTTGGTGACACATATGCAGATTTGTGTAGTTTAATTGCTGCTATTGATCCTTATTTTACTACTTTAGCAGAATTGCGTCAAAAATTATCACAGCTATTTGAGTTGTATTTTGGAGGAAAATAATGGGAGTGCTTGAGCGGTATGCAGAAGTTGCTGGTCCTGATGTAATCGAGCATTTGCGACAACTTGCAGCTTTATTAAAAGGAATGAAAGTCATTCATGTCAATTCAACACGCAAAGGTGGGGGAGTAGCTGAAATTTTACAAAAGCTTGTTCCTCTTATGCAAGAATTAGGAATAGATGCTAAATGGGAAATAATTACTGGTAAGGAAGAATTTTTTAAATGTACAAAGAGTATGCATAATGCTCTTCAAGGAAATCCAATAAATATACCAGAACCTTGGTTTAGAATTTATGAAAAGACAAATGAAGAAAATGCAGAAAGATTGTGTTCAGAGCTTGAAAATGCAGATATGGTGTTTATTCATGATCCCCAGCCGGCTCCATTGCTTAAATTTTGCCAAAATAGAAAAGGCAAATGGATTTGGCGTTGTCACATAGACATCAGTCGTCCTTATCGTCCTGTATGGAAATATTTTAAAAACTTTGTTATTGCTTATGATGCAAGTATTTTTTCTATTGCTGATTTTGCTCAACCTTTACCACATCCATTATACATAATTCCTCCAAGCATTGATCCTTTGAGTGAAAAAAATATAGAATTAGAAAAAGAAGAGGTTTTTTCTGTTTATAAAAAATTTGGCATAGATCCTGAATTACCTGTTATTGTCCAGATTTCTCGTTTTGATCGTTTTAAAGATCCTCTTGGAGTAATTCAGGCTTATAGATTAACAAAGAAATTTATTCCTCATTTACAGCTTGTTTTGGCTGGTGGCGGAGCTACAGATGATCCAGAGGGTGAAATGGTTTTAAGCGAAGTACAAGCTGCAGCTGCTGATGATCCCAATATCCACGTACTTTCTTTGCCTCCAGAATCAGATCGTATTATTAATGCTTTACAACGGGGAGCAGATATTGTTTTACAAAAATCTATAAAAGAAGGTTTTGGTCTCACTGTTACCGAAGCTATGTGGAAGGGAAAACCTGTTATTGGAGGAAATACAGGTGGCATTAGACTTCAAGTAATTAATCATCATACAGGTTTTTTAGTAGATACACCAGAAGGAGCTGCTCTTCGTATTCGTTATTTACTCCGTCATCGAGATCAACTTTATACAATGGGAGAAAAAGCAAAAGAATTTGTGAGAGAAAATTTTCTTATAACAAGACATTTAAGAGATTATCTCACACTTATGGTAGCCATATCTTATGGTGTAAAGGAGAGAATCGAGTTAGGATAAATTTTCCCTGAAAAAGGAGGATAATTTATGGCAGAATTAAAATATGGTGAGAAAGCAATTGCTGAAGCAAAACTTGAGGCTTGGCCAAATCCTTATCCTGATAGAAATTATACCATTGAAATAACCTTTCCAGAATTTACTTGCCTTTGCCCTCGTTCTGGATATCCAGATTTTGCTACAATTAGAATAAAATATATACCTGATAAAAATATTGTAGAATTAAAATCTCTCAAATTATATTTGAATAAATATCGTGGTATTTATATCTCACATGAAGAGGCAACTAATAGGATCTATACAGACCTTTACAATCTTCTTAAACCAAAATTTCTTGAAGTAATAGGTGATTTTAATCCCAGAGGGAATGTAAAAACCATTGTCAAAGTTTCTTCAGAAAAATGAGTCTTTTTATTACCTTTGAAGGTATAGAAGGATGTGGTAAAACTACACAATTAAATCTTTTAGCCAAATGGTTAAAAGAAAGAAATAAAAATATTTATATTACTTATGAGCCAGGAGGAACTGATTTAGGAAAAAATATAAGAAAAATTTTACTTTCGCCAAATCTTTCCATTTCAGCAGAAGCAGAATTATTTCTTTATCTAGCTGATAGAGCTGAACATATTAAAAAAGTAATATTGCCAGCTTTAGCTGAAAAAGAAATTGTCCTTTGCGATAGATACCATGACTCCACTTTAGCCTATCAAGGTTATGGAAGAGGTATTGATTTAGAATTTTTGTGGTTTTGCTTTTCTACTTTTAAATTTCCATTACCTCATATTACTTTTTTATTAGATTGTCCAGTAGAAATTGGTCTTAAAAGGATTAGAAAGAAAAAACTTGATCGAATAGAAAAAGAAAATTTGACATTTCATCAGCGTGTAAGAGAAGGGTTTTTAAAACTAGCAAAAGCAGAACCAGGTCGAATAAAAGTAATTGATGCTACTTTACCTAAAGATGAAATTCAAATACAGATTAGGAAATGGATAAAAGATTATGGCATTTAGAGAAATAATTGGTCAGAAAAATGTGATTAATTGGTTAAAATCAGCATTTGCTAAACATAGGTTAGCTTCAGCTTATCTTTTTAGCGGACTTGAAGGGATTGGCAAAACAACAGTAGCTATAAATTTTGCTAAATTTTTAAATTGTCATTCGCCAAAAGATGGAGATGCTTGTGAAAAATGTAGTAATTGTGTTAAAATCAATGCTAATACTCATCCAGATGTAATTGTTATTCAGGGAGAAGTAATTAAAATTGAGCAAATAAGATTTTTGGAACAAACCCTTTCTCTTAAACCTCTTATAGCTAAAAAAAGAGTAGTAATTATTAAACGAGCTGAAAACATGACTTTAGAAGCAGCAAATGCATTTTTAAAAACATTAGAGGAACCTCCATTAAATACTATTTTGATTCTTACTACTTCTCATAAATATCAACTTTTACCAACAATTGTTTCTCGCTGTCAAATGGTTATTTTTAAACCCTTACCTTTAAAAATTATTCAAGAAATATTAGAAAAAAAGGGAGTAGATAAAACAAAAGCCTTTTTCTTTGCTTCTTTATCCCAAGGAAGTTTAGGAAAAGCTTTACGTTTTTTGGAAGAAAAAATAGATTTTAATTGGATTTATGATTTAGTAGAAAAAATTTCAATTATAAAAACATGGAAAAGTCTAAATTCTATTTTAGAAAAAACAAAAGATTTAGAAAATCTTGAAAAATTGTTAGATTTCTATCAAGCTTTATGGCGTGATATTTTACTAATAAAATATCAATGTGAAGATTTTTTAATAAATAAAGAACTTATTGATAATTATCGCAAAATAGCTTCAACTACTTCTCTTTCAGAAATTAAAGACATACTTATTACTATTGAACAAATAAAAAGATGGTTAAAACAAAATGTATCAAAAGAAACTCTTTTAGAATACTTAGTTTTAAAAAGATGGTATTAAAAATAGGAGTAAAATATGGATTGGCGATTAATTATTATAGTTTTTGTTACTATCTTTTTAGCAGAGCTTGGAGATAAAACTCAATTAGCTACTTTACTCTATGCTTCAAAAACGCAAAGCGGACTTTCTGTATTTATTGGTGCTTCTTTAGCCTTAATTTTTACTTCTTTTTTAGGTGCATTTTTAGGAGAATGGATTAGTAAATATATTCCTCAAAATTGGATAAATATAATAGCTGGCATTGTTTTTATTATTATTGGAATTTTTATATTGATTAGGCGTTAATTTATTTTTTCTTTTTGGCACAATTCTATTAATCTAGATTTTATCTTCTTCAAAATTTCCTTTTCTCCTTTATAACTACAAAATTTAATTGCTTCTTCTATAGAAAACCATCTTACTTCTTCTACTTCAAAATCATGTTGAGTAATGTCACCTCCAATAGCCTTTACTATAAAAAAATGCACTGTTTTTTTCACACGTACTTTTTCCAATGGATGATAAAACCAATAATGGATAGGCTCAATCTTTTCTACAATTTCTCCCTCAAGACCTGATTCTTCTCTTATTTCTCTTAAAGCAGCTGCTACAATCTTTTCACCAGGTTCTACCCAACCTTTTGGAAGACTCCATACTATTTGTTGCCGAAAGCCCATATGCCGACACAATACTACTTCTGGTCTTCCCTCTTCACATCGATAAATTACACCACCTGCTGAAACTTCAATCTTTACTCGTGGAGGCATCCTCTTCCCAATATTCAGCACAGGCTGTATCTGATTCCCAAACAGTTACTTTACCTATACTTACTTGTGGAGGAAGGGCTTTTTTTAATTGTTTAAAAATATAACAAGCAATTCTTTCTGAAGTAGGATTTTCTTTATCAAAGGGAGGTATTTCATTGAGATAGGCATGGTCTAGTTTAGCTAAACATTCCTTTAAAAGTACTTTTAAGTCCTGAAAATCCATAACCATTCCAGCTGTATTTAATGTCTTTGAACGCACTTCAATTTCTACTTGCCAATTATGACCATGCAATGCCTCACACTTCCCTTGATAATGACGTAAGCGATGAGCAGCAGCAAATTGTGAAATTACCTTTAAAGCATACATCAATTTTTTTTAATGTAAAAAAAAGCATCAGTCAATTCCCTTGACCTAGTTTTGTGAGCAGTTTAAAAATAACAAAATTTTTAAGGTATTAAAATGTTTAAATTACTTTCTGTAGAAGAAATTTTTTCTTTTTTAAAAGATTTAAATTTCCCACATCAAAAAGATTATCTTGCTATGTATTCCAGCTTTTTTGGAGGTGTTATAACTGAACCTAATTTTATGCTTCTACCTATTGATGATCATATGGTACATAGAGGAGATGGGGTATTTGAAGTTATTAAGTTTTGCAAAAAACGTATTTATCAATTTGATGCCCATTTAGAAAGATTAAAAAATTCTGCTAATCTTATTGGTCTTAAAATTCCTTTTTCATTAAAAGAAATTAAAGAAATTGTGAAAGAGACAATAAAAATTACCAAGGCAAATGATGGTATTATCCATATTTATATTTCAAGAGGATTTGGTAGTTTCAGTGTTAATCCATTTGAAACAATAGGAAGTCAGCTTTATGTTGTTATTACTCGTCTAAAACCGTTACCAGCTCGCTATGAAAAGGAAGGTGTAAAAGTAATTATTAGCAAAATACCTATTAAGCCAGGATTTTTTGCTCAAATAAAATCATGTAACTATTTATCTAATGTATTAATGAAAAAAGAAGCTTTAGAAGCAGGTGCTGATTTTGCTATAAGTCTTGATGAAAATGGTTTTTTAGCAGAAGGGGCTACGGAAAGCATTGGTTTGGTTTCTAAAGATAATTATTTAAAATTTCCTGAATTTAAAAGGGTGTTAAAAGGCATTACTTTGCAAAGAGCCATGATATTAGCTGAAAATTTAGTTAAGAAAGGATTAATAAAAGGGGTAAAGTTATCACCTATATCATTAGAAGATGCTTATAATGCAAAGGAAATTTTGCTTCTAGGAACTACAATTGATGTTTTGCCTGTAACTTGGTTTGAAGGTAAAATTGTTGGAGACGGTAAACCAGGGCCTGTAGCTAGAAATCTTAAAAATCTTTTTGAAAAAGATATATTTTCTGAAGAAGTGTCTGAACCTGTTTGAAAAAGTTTTTTATTGTCGCCTTCTTTACAAAATTTCTAAAATAAACTATAAGAGAGACCGTCAGAAGATAAAAGAATAAAGGAGGGCTTAAGATGGGGCTTAAAGTAGTTGAAGAGTTTTTAAATGCTTGTTCTGGTTGTGAGCTTTCTATTCTAAATATGGGTGAGACATGGGTAGATGTATTAAAAGAACTTGAATTTGTGCACATGCCGCTATTGATAGATAATAAATATTTTGGTCAAACAGGCGAAGGAACACAGATAGAAATACCTGAAGCAGATATAGCGATAGTATCTGGAAGTGTAAGAAATGAAGAACAAAAGCAAGTACTTGAAGAAATTAGAAAAAAATGCAAAATACTGATTGCTCTTGGCACTTGTGCTACCAATGGTGGTATTCCTGCTCTTGCCAATATGTGGTCTAAAGAAGAGATATTAAATTCTATTTATGTCAATCCTCCAAAAGATGTGCCAGCATGGTTAGATAGGGTCTATGCTTTAGACGAAATTGTAAAAGTAGACATTTATGTTCCAGGCTGTCCTCCTCATGCAAAAAATATTGCTGATGCTATCACTGCTTTAATTAAAGGTGAAACCTGGTCATTACCAGAAAGAAGTGTCTGTGATTCTTGTCCACTTAAACGTGAAAAGAAGGCAAGCAGCGGAACTGTGAAGAGATCTTTAGAAAATCTTGAATTTGATCCTGAAAAGCCTTTAGATGAGATGCGTTGTATTATGGAACAAGGCTTTCTCTGTTTAGGTCCAGTGACTAAGGCTGGTTGTCGTGGTGATAGTGATGCCCCTCGCTGTATTAGGGCAAGGATTGGCTGTCGTGGTTGTTTTGGGCCTATTCGCAAAGGAGCAAAACCAATGGTAGAAATGATGACAGCATGGTCTTCTATTGGTCTTAATGCACAGGCAGTACCAGACAGACGTGCTTTACTCAATCGGTTTATTGGTGCTCACAATAATTTAAGACCTTTACCTAAGAGATAAAGGAGGGGAAAAATGGGAAAAACATTGACTTTTCAACCTCTAACAAGAATTAAAACACGGACTAAGATGGTAATAAATTTAGATGATAATGGAAATGTTACAGATGCTCATATGAGCATGCTTAATTTGCGTGGTTTTGAACAATTTTGCATTGGACGCCCAGCTGAAGAAATGCCCCGTATTGTTAATCGTATTTGTGGCGTGTGCTCTTGTGACCATCATCTTGCTGCTAATAAGGCTGTAGAGATGGCTTTTGGTGTAAGTATTCCAGAAGCAGCTAGAAAGTTAAGGCGGCTTATGCAACATTTAGCTTGGATTCAGAATAAAATTCTCCAATTTTATTTTCTTACATTACCTGATTTTCTTATTACAGAACCACCAAGAGATATTATGGCTTTGATGAAGGCTAATTCTGAATTAGCTTTAAAGGCAATAAAAATGCGTCAACTTGGAGCTATGCTTGTTGAACACTTTGCTGGTAAAGTTATTCATCCAATTGTTGTAGTACCAGGTGGTTTTAGTAAGCCTATGACTGAAACAGAAAGAGAAGAGCTTTTAAAAGGGGCTGAAGAATTACTTGAATTTGCTAAATGGACTATGGATTTCGCTAAAAAGGAAGTTTTTCCAAAATATTCAGAAATTATTGAAAAATTGGGTGTGATTAAAACTGGTTTTATTGGTATGGTAGATAATGGTGGAAATCACGAAATTTATGATGGAAAATTGCGTTTAATGAAGGCTGATGGTGAAATTGAAGAATTTAATCCTGAAGAATATGCTGATTATATTGCTGAAGATATTCAAACTTGGAGCTATGCTAAATTTCCTCATGCAAAAAAATGGGGAGATTTTGCTTTAGAATTTGACAATCCTACTATTTACAGAAGCAATTGTCTTGCTCGTATCAATGTCTGCGAAAAAATGCCTACTCCATTAGCACAGGCAGAGCTTGAAGAATTTAGGGAAAAATTTGGTCGTCCATGTCAATATACCCTTCTTTATAATTATGCCCGTTTAATTGAATTACTTTGCAATGCTGAGAGTGCAGTTGAGATTTTGAAAGATAAAGAGATTACTGATCAGAATGTAAGAGCGAAATTTGAGATAAAAGAGGGAAGGGGGGTAGGTTGTGTTGAGACACCTCAAGGTACTTTAATTCATGATTATGAAATAGATAAGAATGGTTTTGTTACAAAAATAAATATTATTGAAGGACCTGACCAGAATGCGGCAGCTATAAATCTTTCTCTAAAACAAGCAGCTAAACAAGTTATTAAAGATGGAAAATATGATGAAGCGGCATTGAATCAAATAGAAATGATTATTAGAGCTTATGCTCCATAAATAGCGGCGGCAATTGTCGCCGCTATTTCTTTATTAAATAACAATTATCTTTTAAGATAGAAATTTTCCCTTTTTTCTCTAATGAAGAAATATGTTTTTCTACTTCAGAAGAAGGAATTCCAATTTTTTTGGCTAACTCTGAAATAGAATAGGGCTTTTTTTCAAGATATAATAAAATTTGATTTAATGAAAGCTCATTTTTTATTGTTTTTCTCAAACCTTCTTCTAATGTCAATTCTATTTCACCTTTTTTTCTTTTTTCTTTTAATTTTACAGCCTGTTTAGCAAAAGCCATTCTTAATTTGGGCTTTTCTAAAGCTGTTTTTGCTGCTAAAAGCCTAATTTTTAAATCTTCTTCAACTATACCTTCACTTTCTCCAAGTTTTCCTAAATCTTTTATTCTTTCAGTAAATTCTGTAATTAATTTGACAAAACGAGGTGCTTCTGCTGCTGAGACCCATTTAAGTTGCAATCTTTCAGGATTAATTTTAATTTCTTCTATAATATTTTGAACAAAAGTAACTACAAACTGTGCTTCGTAATTACCTTCCAGGTAATGACACTCACCTAGGTGTCATCCGCCAACAAATAATCCATCAGCTTTATTACAAAAACCTTCAATCAAAAAAAGGGGATCCACTCTTCCAGTGCACATAACACGAATTACCCTAAGATTGGTTGGATACTGAAATCTAGCTACCCCAGCTATATCAGCTGCTGTATAACAACACCAATTACAAAGAAATCCTAAAATTTTTGGTTCAAAACCATTTTCCTTCATTATTCCTTCTCTCCGAATGCCTTAATCTGGGCTATAATTTGTGCATCTGTAAAACGACCCATACTAATAGCACGTTGTGGACAATGGGCTGAGCAGATGCCACAACCTTTACATGAAGCAGAAATAGTTTCTGCTTTTGGTCTTTTATTTACTTTAATTATTCTTATAGCCTTATATGGACAAAGACTTTCACAAATACCGCAGCCAATACATTTATTTTTATCTACAAAAGATACAATAGGCTCAACTTTAACATAGCCTTTTGCTAAAATAATAGTTGCTTTGGCTGCAGCAGCTAATGCTTGAGAGATTGTTTCATCAATAGGTTTTGGAAAATGGGCAATACCTGCATAAAAAATACCATCTACTGCTGCTTCTACTGGTCTTAGCTTTACATGGGCTTCTAAAAAGAAACCATCTGTAGTGAGTGGAACTTTAAGTAATTTTGATAATTCTTTATTGTCATGAGGTAAAACACCTACACTTAAGATTACTAAACTTGGCTCAATAAGAATTTTTTCACCCAATATAGGTTCAAAGGCAGTAAGTATAAGCTTTCCATCTTTTTTTTCTAAAGTTGGTGGTTGCTTTTCGTTATATCTAATAAAAATTACTCCTTTAGCTCTTGCTTTTGCATAATAGTCTTCCTTAAATCCATAAGTTCTTATATCACGGTAAAATATATAAATATTGGCATCAGGCTTAATTTCTTTTATTTTCAATGCATTTTTAATTGCCTGACTGCAACAGATTTTGCTGCAATAAGGTCTTTTTTCATTCCTTGAGCCAACACATTGGATCATTACTACTGTATCCAAATCATTTTCACTAATTTCTCCTGTAGCTAAACCTTTTTCTAAATCAAGCTGTGTCATTATCCTTTTATCCTGACCATAAAGATATTCTTTTGGTACATACTGTTTGCCTCCAGTAGCCACAATTACAACACCATGTTCCAGCTCTTTTGTTTCTCCATTTTCTAAAGCAATGACTGTTTTAAAATTACCTACATAACCACTGATTTCTTTTATTTCTGCCTTGCTAAATACCTGAATATGTTTATGATTATTAACCTTTTCTACAAGCTCTTTTAAAAGCCTTTGAGGATTATTTCCTTCTAAAGTATAATAAAGATTTTTAAGATTACCTCCTAATTCCTTTTCTTTTTCTATCAAAAAACAATCAAAACCTTGATCTGCCATAGCTAATGCAGCAGTCATTCCTGCAAGTCCACCACCTATGATAAGGGCTTTAGGAATAACTTCTATAGTTTCTTCTTTTAAAGGAGTAAGATATCTTGCTTTTGCAACACCCATTCTTATCAAATCTTTTGCTTTTTCTGTTGCTTTCTCTTTCTCCTGTATATGTACCCAAGAGCATTGTTCCCTGATATTAACAAATTCAAAAAGACAACGGTTAAGTCCTGCCTCTCTGATTGTTTCCTGAAATAGGGGCTCGTGTGTTCTAGGTGTACAAGCAGCTACTACAATGCGATTTAGGTCATATTTTTTTATCATTTCTTTTATTCTTTCTTGAGTATCTTGGGAACAGCTATATAGATTTTCATCACTAAATACAACATTTTTTAAAGTAGCAGCATATTTTTTTACTTCTGGAACATTGACTACCCCACCGATATTTATACCACAATGACAAACAAATATTCCTATTCTTGGTTCTTCTCCTATTTCTATTTCAGGTGGATATTCTTTTTTAACTATAAGAGTATTTCTAACAGGTGCTAATAAAGTTGAGGCACACACAGCAGCAGCACTGGCTTGAGTAACACTTTCAGGTATATCCTTTGGCCCTTGAAATGCCCCAGCAACAAAAATACCTTTTTTTGTCGTGTTAATAGGATTGAATTCGGAAGTAAGACAAAAGCCATATTTATTAAGTCCTATTTTCAATGTTTTGGAAAGCACTTTTGTCTCATTTGGAGGCTTAAGACCCACAGACAGAACTACTAAATCAAACTCTTCTTCAAAAATCTTTCCATTTAAACTATAACGCAAAAGTAGATTGTGATTATCAATTTCTTTTATTTTAGCTACACGTGCTGGGATAAATCGAATATTGTATTTTTCTTTAGCTTGCTTATAAAATTCCTCAAAACCTTTGCCTTGGGCTCTAATATCCATATAAAAAATAGCAATGTCCAAATCAGGTTCATGCTCTTTTGAAACAACAGCTTCTTTAATAGCATACATGCAACAAACTGCCGAGCAATAGGGACGTTTTTTTGTTCTAGAACCAATACATTGAATAAAAGCAATTTTTTTAGGATGTTTTTTATCGGAAGGGCGCAAAATTTCCCCATTATAAGGACCAGAAGCACACATAATACGTTCAAACTCAATACTTGTAATTACGTTTGGATATTGAGCATAACCATATTCATTAGGAACATAAGTGTCTACAGGACTAAATCCAGGTGCTAAAATAACAGAACCTACTTCAATTTCCTCATATACTTCCTTTTGGTTGAAATCAATAGCTTCTGCTTTACAAGTAGGTACACAGATTTGGCATTCTTGTCTATTTAAAAAAAGACAGGCATCTGTATCTATTACATAGGTTATCGGTACTGCTTGTGGATAATCTATATGAATACATTTGGTTAAGGATAATTTTGCGTTATAAATATCAAAAACAAGAGTAGGGCAATAATCGCTACACACTCCACAACCTGTACATTTTGTTTCATCAATATATCTAGGTTTTTTCAATATTTTTACTTGAAAGTTTCCAGCTTCCCCTTTTATATCTTCTATCTTTGCCTGAGTGACAATCTTTATATTGGGATGTCTTCCAGCTTCAACAAGCTTTGGTGAAAGAATGCAAAGAGAGCAATCATTTGTTGGAAATGTTTTATCCAATTGAGCCATTACTCCACCAATGGATGCTTTTTCTTCAATCAAATAAACAAAGTAGCCCATCTCTGCTGCATCAAGGGCTGCTTGTACACCAGCAACCCCTCCACCAATAACCATTACAGTGCCTATAATTTTTTTGTTAAAACTCATTTATGTTCCCTTTAATTCTCTAAAGCAGCATCTATCATAGCTGAAATTTGTTCAAGTTTGTAATTGGGAACAAATATACCATTTTTAGGGCAGGTGGCTTGACATATACCACAACCTTGACATAAAGCTGTATTCACTTCTACTACTTTTTTAACGTCTCCTTTGTACATATATTCAATAAGAGAAATATTGTGAAAAGGACATGTTTCAATACAATAACCACATCCATCACAATTTTCATCAATTACTTGAGCTACAATAGGAGACAATTCAACATCTTTTTTTGATAAAATCTTAACTGCCTTTGTAACAGCTGCTTTTGCTTGAGTTATACTTTCATCAATAAATTTAGGGCCTTGGGCTAAACCACAGATAAATATACCACTGGTTGCTGTATCTGCTGTACCTAATTCTTTTCTTCCTTCGGCAAAAAAGCCATAACCATCTAATGATACTTTAAATAACTTTGATAAATCTTTATTCTCTTCATTTGGTACTATGGCTTCAGATAATACAACTATATCAGTATCTATGGCTAAATCTTGCTTTAATATAGGTTCATATAGCTTTATCCTAACCTTTCTTTGACTGCTTTTTTCTTTTATCATCTCTATTTTTGGAAGATTATTAGGCTCATAACGAATAAAAACAATTCCATTTGTCCTTGCCTTTCGATAAAGGAGTTCTCTAAAGCCATAAGTCATTATGTCTCGATAGAGAATAAAAATATTCATATCTGATTTTTCTTTTTTTAACTTTAAAGCTGTTTGTAAAGCATGAGTACAGCATACACGACTACAATAAGGTCTTTCATCATTCCTTGATCCTACACATTGAATAAAAACCACATTTTTACTATTTGTAATTACTGAATCTTTTTCTCTGATTTTTTCATCTAACTCTAATAATGTCATTACTCTTGAATGTTTCCCATATAAATATTCTTTAGGCCTGTATGGCTTAGCCCCTGTAGCTATAATGATTACACCATGGTTAATTTCTTTAGATGCTCCATTATATTCAATTGTTGTTTTAAAGTTCCCTACAAATCCTTCTACTGATTTGATTTTAGCATTAAAATAAACATTAATAAGTTCATGCTCAGATACTTTTTTTATCAATGAATCTAAGTAAACTTTTATATCTTCTCCTTTCCATGTCTTAGTTAATTTTAATGCCTGTCCACCTAATTTATCAGTTTTTTCTATCAAATATACTTTAAAACCCTGTTCAGCCAGTCCAAGTGCTGCTTCCATGCCAGCTACCCCTCCGCCAACTACAAGACCTGCAGGAATAATACTTAATTTTTTTTCTCTTAAAGGGGTCTGTAAAGCTACTTTTGCTACAGCCATTCTTAATAAATCTTTTGCCTTTTTCGTTGCCTTTTCTGGTTCATTCATATGAACCCAAGAGCACTGATCCCTTATATTTACCATGCAAAAAAGATACTTATTAAGTCCTGCTTCCTTCATTGTTTCTTGAAATAAAGGTTCATGAGTCCTAGGACTACAAGCTGCCACTACTACCCGATTTAATTTGTATTTTTTTATAGCATCCTTTATCTTTTCTTGTGTATCTTGAGAACAAGTAAATAAGTTATCCTCTGCATATACTACATGAGGTAACTGTTTAGCATAATCTCTTACTTCAGCTACATTTATTATACCACCAATATTTATCCCACAATGACATATAAAAACACCAATTCTAGGTTCTTCATCTAATATTCTCTCTTCAGGATATGTTTTTCCCTTAATTAAACTACTTCTTACTTCCTTTAAGGGTATAGTAGCATAACAAGCTGCTGCACTAGCTTCTGTAACTGATTCACGGATATCTTTAGGTGCTTGAAATACACCACAAACATATACGCCAGGTCGTGATGTTTTTAAAGGCTCAAAACTGTTGGTATCAACAAAATTATAATCATTTAATTCAATCCCCAATTTATGAGCAAGCTCAATTACATCTTTTGAAATTTCTAACCCTACTGAAAGGATAACCATATCAAATATCTCTGTTTTTATCTTACCTTCTTGAATATATTTTATTTGAAGATCTTCCTTTCCATGTATTCTTTCTATAGAATGTATCCTTGATCTTATAAATCTTACTCCCTCTTCTCTTGCCATATCATAATATTTTTCAAATCCCTTTCCATAGGTCCTCATATCCATAAAAAATATAGCTGTATCTAACGGCTTTTTGCTATGTTCTTTTGCAATAATTGCTTGTTTTATTGCATGTGCACAACATACTGTAGAACAATATCCTTTATCTTCTTTTATATTTCTTGAACCTACGCATTGTATCCAAGCAATCTTATCTGGCTCTTTTTTATCTGAAGGTCTTACCATATGACCTTTATGTGGACCTGAAGCAGAAAGGATTCTTTCAAACTCTATACTAGTAATTACATTTGGAAAATTAAGATATTCATAATTATTTGGATTATATAAAACAAAACCTGTGGCTAAAATAATAGAACCTACATTTAAAATAATTTCTTTCTTTTTATCATTAAAATCTATTGCCTTTGCTGGACATTTTTTCTCACAAGCACCACATCTATTTTTTCTTATTTTAATACAAACATTTGGATCTATAGCATATTTTAAAGGTACTGCTTGAGGATATTTAATATATGCTGCTTTTCTAAAGTTTAAACCCTGGTTGAATTCATCCTTTACTTTCTTAGGACATATAGATGCACAAATACCACAAGCTATACATTTATTTATATCAATATAGCGAGGATATTGAGATATTTTAACTTCAAAATTGCCTTCTTCTCCTGTGACCTCTTTCACTTTAGAAAGGGTGAATATTTTAATATTGGGATGTCTGCTGCACTCAACTAATTTAGGTGAAAGAATACACATAGCACAATCATTAGTGGGGAAGATTTTATCCAGTTGTGCCATTCTTCCACCAATAGCAGAGGAGTTTTCAACTAAATAAACATAATACCCAATATCTGCTAGGTCTAAGCAGGCTTGAACCCCTGCCACTCCTCCACCAACTACCATAACTGCACCAATTTTATCTTTCGCTTTCTTCATCCTCTTTTAATTTATTAAATGCATCAGAAAGCATTTTTTCTCTTTGTTCAAGCATACATCTGTCTATTTTAGTAACTGTTTCTTTAAAAGAAGGAGGAACATAACCATTTTCAATAGCCATTTCTCTTAACACAGGTATAACTTGACTGAACTTTACATCCTGTGGACAAACAAAAGAACAGGTGTTGCATAGAATGCAATGCCAGATAATCTCAGAACTAAGCACTTGTTTTTTCATACCTAAAAGGATCTGACGTATAATATTGAGAGGATCAAATGCATCATTCACAGCCTTTACTGGACAAGCTCCAGTACAAGTTCCACAGGCAAAACAAGCCTTAAGACTTTCTCCTCCAAGCCTATTTGCTACCTCAAATTTAAAATTTGGATCCAATTGACTTAACTGTATCTCTTTCAAAATCTTCCTCCATTTTTAAAGAACTTCTTGATTACCTTTGAATGGTTAACTCTTTAACCATAAAAAGACATTTGTCAAGTGTCTATTATTTAAACTCTATTACTTTCCCTGCATAATTTTCTATAAAGCGAGAAATAAAAACTTTTTTAAATACCTCAATAGCAGGTTCACCTGTACAGTGGCAAGGGGCAATTAATTCTGTTCTTTCTAAAAGCTTTTTAGCTATTTCTTCTACTTTTTCTTTTTCCATGCCTAAAAGATGAAAACCACCTATAATAAGTTTAAGTTTTCCATATTTTTCAAAAACTCTATTAGCCATTCGCAAAATACCTGGGTGAGAACAGCCAACTAACATAACCTTAAAAGGTTTTATAATAATTGTTTGTTCTTTTAATGGAAAATTAAAACAAATAGCATCAATTTCTGGTATTTCTCCTTTATACTCATCTGGCCAAAAGATTTTGGTTTTTGAGGATAACCAACTTAATCCTCCAGTGTGATCATAATGATTGTGAGAAATAAAACAATAAGAAATCTCTTCTTTTTTAACTTTTAATAATTTGGCGTTGTAATCTAGTGTTTCTACATCTGCTCCAGTATCAAAAAGAATATTTTTCCCTTCAAGTTTTATTAAACAAGAAAACCCCCAACCTGCTTTAAAATCACCCTTTGCCTGATTGTCATACAAAGTAATAAGCCTCATATTTCACCTCCTTAAAATTGTTTCAAATATAAAATAAATTTATATAAAAAACAACTTTGTTTTATTTAATTTTCATGTTATAATAAATCAAATTTGTTGTAAGGAGGGAAAATGCCCAGGACAAAAAAATTAACAGAAAGTGCTGAAGATTGCCTTGAGGCAATTTATGTCCTGAGTAAAACAAAAAAAGTTGTACGTGTAAAAGATATTGCAAAACATCTTAACACAAAGATGGCTTCAATAGTTGTAGGTTTGAAAACACTTGCAGAAAAGGGATTAGTAGAGCATGAGCATTATGGTTATGTAGAATTGACACCAGCTGGGGAAGAAATTGCTAAAAAGGTTCATTATCGCCACCAGTTGCTTTTTGAATTCTTTCATGAGACTTTAGGTTTGCCTGAAAAAGTTGCAGATAGAGATGCTTGTAGACTTGAGCATTATCTTTCTGCTGAAGGACTAGAAAGAATAATAAAATTTATTGAATTTGTGAAAAGCTGTCCAGAAGGTGCTCCTACTTGGCTGACAAATTTTTACTATTTCCTTCAATATGGCCATTATCCAAAAACTTGCATCCAAAAACTTGAAAAATCAATTGTTTCTCTTGATCAATTGAGTTCTGTTCAAGGTGAAGTAATTAAATTAGGGGGAAAGGCTAGTTTTAAACAAGCTCTATTGAAAAAAGGGTTTGTTCCAGGGGCTGTGGTAAAAATAGAAGAGAGAACAGTTGAAGGATTAAAGGCAAAAATAGGAAAAAAACAACATTTTCTCACATCTGAAGAAGCTAAGCAAATATTTGTTAAAGAGATTTAAATAAAAAAATTTTGTTAAAAAAATCTTTAATAACAACTCTGATATTTATTTGGTGTGCATTAACTTTAGCAAGTGATTTTAAAATATTCTTTTTAAACGTTGGTGAGGGAGAAGCCATATATATAGAAACACCTAATACACAAAAGGTATTAATAGATAGTGGAAACCTTATTAGTGGATATAAAGTAGTTAATTTTCTTAAAAGAAAAGGTATAGAAGAAATTGATTTTTTAATTATTACCCATCCACACCTTGACCATATGGGAGGAATTTTTCATGTGTTACAGCATATAAAAGTAAAGAGATGTTATGATAATGGTCAACCATTGCCAAAAAATAACGATATATATAGATGGTATAATGACCTTTTTAGAAAAGACAATTATAAGCCATTAAAAGCTGGTGAAAAAATTATATTAGGAAATGTAATTATTAATGTCCTCTCTCCTGAAAAATTTACATCTGATTGGAATGCAAATTCACTAGTGCTTAAAATCAATTACGGAGAGACCTCTTTTCTTTTGATGGGTGATGCAAATATTAAAGTAGAAAAAATGCTTTTAGAAAAAAACATAAATCTTAAAGCGGATGTTCTTAAGGTGGGTCATCATGGAGCTAAAGATGCATCGTCTGAAAGATTTATAGAAGCCGTATCTCCTCAATATGCAGTTATCTCAATTGATGAAAACAATATTAGAGGTTATCCTGCTGTAAGTGTAATAAAGAGATTTCAAAGTAAAGGTATTAAACTATTTTTTACTTATCGAGATGGAGATATAATATTTAAAAGCAATGGTAAAAATATTTTTATCTATTCTTTTGAGTTCCCCAAAAAACTAATAGACCAACAACACTACCCATTGCATTTAAAATTATATCATACCACGCAAAGGATCTACTAGGAAGAATCCCTTGATATAATTCATCAAAGATTCCTATAAATGTGGCATAGAGAAAAGATTTTAAATATGGATCTTTAGTATTTTTAATAAGTGCTTTTGCTAAAAGAAACCCTAAAATAGCATACTCTGGCAAATGAGTATATTCATAAGGATTTGGAAGAAATTGATAGATAATGAAATTAATAATAAAAATAGCACTTATACCTATTAAAAAAGGGAAAAATTTTGAGCGATAAGAGATAAAAAGCCATCCTGACATAATGAATAATAAAAAAGCAATCATAATTTCAATTATTAAGACAAAATGTGCTACTGAAGCTCTTGGCCAATATTTAGAAGCAAATTGAATTATATTGGGAAGAAAGGGTGTTATTATGAATAAAAAAAGAGTATAAAAAATAACTACCTTCATGAACTCACCATTTTCAGATTTGTCAGTATAATGTAAACTTATACAAAATCAAGTTCAGGAGGAATAAGTGAATATACCATTACTTGATCTTAAAGCTCAATATAGGTCTATTAAAGATGAAATAAAGCAAGCA
>JAJSZS010000016.1:0-1188 GCA_030262725.1 Candidatus Desulfofervidus auxilii
TGCCTTGCCCCCATTTTATTATTAATAATTTATTTTATTTTAGTAAGTATAAAAATAACATAATTAATAGTAGGAGGTTAAAAAATGAATATAAAAGAGGCAAAAGCAGAGGTATTTTGGATGGCTTTTAAAAGTCTATCAAAAAGGGAAAGGCAATTTATTGTTGAGAAATTGCTAAATGATGTTGAATTTATGGAAGATCTCATTGACATAGCTATCCTTGAGCAACGTCGTGATGAACCTTCACGACCATTAGAGGAGTATCTTAAAGAAAGAAAAAGTAAAAAATAATGTCATATACAGTTTATTTAAAAAGATCAGCAGAAAAAGATTGAGACAGTAAAAATGAGCAAAAACAATGAGAAAATAGCAAAAGTTAAAAATCCAAAAATGAGGTGGTAAATGCTTTTTTCAGAAAGATATGGATACAAAAAGATTGATGAGGCGTTGCTGAAAGAAGATATAACAGAATGTTACAATCTCTGTTTTTATGAATTATTTAAGGGATAAAAAGGTTGAAAAATAAGTAAACTTTAAAATCATGTTAATATATAAAAACAAAAATAATTAATTATAAAAAAGAGGTAGGCTAATAAGGTGAATATTCATATGTCAAGTAGAAATATTTAAGTTTGCTTAAAGGGAGGAAAAAATAATATGAGAATTAAAAAAATAAGAATTAAAAATTTTCTATCTATAATTGATAGCGGTAAAATAAGTTTAGATAATGAAATAACTATCTTGTTAGGAAAAAATGAGCAGGGGAAAACCAATTTTCTTAAAGCATTGGAATCCTTTGGAAAAGAATACAAATATGGAGATGACGATTTAAGTTATTTAGTAACTCATGGAAAAGAATTGCAGAAAATGCCTATTATCACAATATGGTTTAAATTAAATGATGATGAGAAAAAAATTTTGTCATCTATCAGTGAAGAATTTGAGGAGCAAAGTGAAGTAGTGATCACAAAATATTTTGACGGACATTACGAAATTGTAAAACCTGAACTCGGAAAGATACAATCAAAAATCGAAGAAATTAAGCTTTTTATTTCTAAAATCTTAAAGGAGAATAAAAATAAAATCAATAAATCATTTGCTTTTTTAAATCAAATTGACAAGAATAAGCACATAAACTGGCTTAAATTACTTCAAACACCAGATGGTGGATTTAGTCATATTCCAGGT